>JAAYTS010000046.1 GCA_012517995.1 Clostridium sp. | reverse complement strand
TTAAGTCAAAACTCTCATTACAGTCAATGCAAAAATTTTTATGAATGGTTCCATGAAGCTCAATAACATTTTTAGAACCAGCCATCTGATGCAGCCCATCAATATTCTGAGTAACTACCCCTTTAAGCTTCCCTTCCTTCTCAAGCCTTGCCAGTGCTTTGTGAGCGTTGTTTGCCTTTGCATCTTTATATATCATTTTGCTTTTATAAAACTCAAAAAATTTCTCAGTATACTCCATAAAAAAAGTGTGGCTTAGTATAACTTCCGGGGAGTATTCATAATTATTTTTTGTATTATATATTCCTGTATCCGCCGATCTAAAATCAGGTATACCACTTTCAGTAGATACTCCTGCACCGCCAAAAAACACTATGTTCTCACTTTCATTAACCATAGACTTAAAATCATCAAGCATCTGTTTTCACCCCTGCTTTCTTTATTCATAAGTATTTCCTTAATTTATAGTATATAGTTTATATTTAAAAATATCAAAACATTTTATAGCTTTCTAACTGGTATTGATATATAAAAAACACTTCCCTTTTCTTTTCCTTCTTCAAACCACATTTCTCCTCCAAATCTTCCTTTTATTGTTGAATAAGACAAAAGTAAACTTGTCCCTGTTCCATCTTTATCCCTTGTTGTAACCATGTGTTTAAATATTTTATCTTTAACATCTTCTGATAATCCTCTTCCATAATCCCTGACTTTAAATATAATTGATTTTTTATCTAAGTATATGCTAAGGTCTATCCTAAACTGCTTTTCATTATTTTCATCATATGCTTGAATTCCGTTTATTAGTAAATTGTCAATTATTTTAGCTAAACTTCTTATATCCCCTGATATTCTGGTTTTAACATTAATATTAATTTCAATATTAAGATTACACCTATCAAGCTTTTCATTGTTCTTTAGACTATATTTTATTACTCCTAAAAGTTCTTCTATTGTAAATTCTTTTATAGAAGTACAATTTAGCTGGGTAGTTTGATTTTTAATAGTTGAAATCATTTTAGAAATATAGGAATTATGTTTTTTTATTTTTTCATTACACATTCTCATGGTATTAATAATTTCTCTTTTTTCTTGGATAGTTGTTTTTTTATCTTCTAAAAGTTCCCTTTGTTTATTTATAAGACTTTCTAAAGTTTCCTGTATTTCTGATATTGCACTAATAGGGGACATAAGATTATGAGAAATACCTCCTACCAACTGCCCTAATGAAGCAAGACGTTCTTTTTCTAAAAGTATTTTTTCCATCTCGTCTTTTTCCTTCAATGTTAAAGCCCCTTTTAATGTATTACTTATCTGAGACCTTAACCCTTCAAATAAAAAAATATCATCATTGCTTATTTCAGTGCATAAAAACCCAAAGTTTTCTTCATCAAAATATAATGGAGCCACAAGATAAATAAACCTTCTGTCTGTAGGAAGATAACAGTCCGGTACTATGTCTTTAGTATTATAAATCTTTATACTGTCTTGCATCTCCTCTCTTTGAAAATTATAAAAAGCATATATAAGCTCTGACTTTTCTGGAACAGTATAAGATTTATCCAATAAATCTGTATCAATAAATTTTATTGCACCTTCATAATAAGTTGAAATAAAAAAGCTTCTTATGCTAAATCTTTTTACCATAAAAGTGGTTTTGTTGTACAGTTCTTTTAAGGAATAAGTTTCAACCCCTCCTGTCATTTCCATATCCGGTGTAAGTCTTAAGTATTTATTTGATATTTCATCTAATGCCTTTTCTCCCTCACACCCACAGGACTGTCTTCTAACTAAAATTGCTGGAAATTTCATTATATCAAAAGTTTCTTTTCCATCTATTTTTTCAATTAATGTTTTAACTGCATTATAACAAAGTTCTTCAATAGGCTGACGCACAGTTGTCAAAGAAGGAGTTGTTAATTTTGAGTTAATTGAATCGTCAAAACCACACATGGTAATTTTTTTTGAAGCATCAAATTTATACTTTTCAGATAAATCACCAATAGCTTTTATACTTCCTAATGCCATATCGTCATTTGAAAAAACAATTGCATCATAATCAATATCATTTTTAATAATATTCTCCATTATTCTGTATCCATCTTGAGAATTAAAACTTCCCTCAAAAACTATATCTTCATCAAGCTCAATGTTATTTTCCTCTAAAACTTCTACATAAGCTTGGTATCTTTCCATTGCTTCATCGTTGTTTTTAGGGCCTGTTACAAAAGCAATCTTTCTATAGCCATGGTCCTCAATTAAATGTTTTACTGCACTTTTCATGCCTTCTTTCCCATCTACTAATATACTAGGAACATTAGGTACAACCCTTCCCATTGATACCATAGGTATATCTTTATACCTATGTAAAAAGTTGGCAAGTTCTTCTTCACTTAACTCATCTGATATTGCAGAAGTAAGTATTATACCATCAAGTCTGGGTTTATCAACAAAACCATAAACAATAGTATGTTTTGCATCATCACCTATTTTAGATTTTATGGTTTTCCCCTCATAAACTATTAAATTGCAGTCAAACTCTTCAGCTGCTTTTTTTATCATAAGCCATATATAAGTCAAATAGTTTCCATCTAAACCTTTTATCAGCAATCCTAGTGTTTTACGTTTTTTCATTTTTTACCTCCAATTAAAATAGCACTAAATTTATAAACGAACAGGTATGGATATATAGAATATAACTCCTTTATCTTTTGGTTCTTCAAACCACATTTCTCCTCCAAATTTAGCCTTTATAGTGGAATAGGACAAAAGCAAACTTAGTCCTGTGCCCTTTGTCCCTTTAGAAGTAATCATATGTTTGAAAATTTTATCTTTAACGGTTGGTGGTATTTTGTCTCCATAATCTCTTATTTTAATTATGATGGAATCTTCCTTTTGATATATATATAAGTCAATTACATATGCTTTTTCATCTTCAGGGTATGACTCAACTGCATTGATTAAAATATTGTCAATTACTTTTACCAAGCTAATCATATCCCCTGATACTTTTATTTTATCATCAACATCTGTTTTAACATTTAATTTACATTTTGAAAGTTTTATATTATTATTTAAATTAAATTTTATTCTTTCTGTAAGTTCATTTACTGTAAATTCATTTTTATCACTAGAACTTAACTCTCTAGCTTGTGCATTGATACTTGAAATTACTTTTTCCATATAATCCTTATGTTCTTTTAATCTGCTATTCCAAGTTTCCATTTCACCTAAAATTTCAATATAATCTTCCTTTAGAACCTGAGGATCTTCTAAAGAATCTTCATACTCATCTATAAGGCTTTCCATTGCAACTGTTACACCTGATATGGACATTATAGGTGACATAAGATTATGAGAAATTCCTCCCACTAAATGACCTAAAGAAGCTAACCTTTCACTTTCAACTAAAACTCTTTTTATCTTGTCTTTTTCCATTAGTATAAGTGCACCATTTAAAATATTGCTAATTTGTGCCCTTAATGATTCAAAATGTACAACATCATCATTTACCAATTCAAAACACAAAAACCCAAAACTATCTTCTTCAAAATGCAATGAATTTACCAGATAGTAGAATCTTCTGTCTTTAGGAATAAAATGTTCCGGCGCTAAATTTTTTGTATCAAAAACTTTTTCATCTTCTTCTATATCTACTCTTTCACCATCTTTGAAAGCATACAAAAGCACGGACTTTTTAGGAACTTCAAAAGAATCTTTAAATAAAAAAGTTTCATCATAGGTAATTGTACCCTCATGGTATGTAGAAATAAAACAATTTCTAAATCTGCATCTTTTAAATTCCCTGGTGATTTTTTCATATATATCATTTAAATTATATGTCTTTACTCCCATATTAAATATGCTTTGTGGTACAAGCCTCAAAGATTTGTTTGTTATTTCATCTAAAGAGGTGTCTTTTTCACATCCACATGATTGCCTTTTAACTAAAACAGCAGGAAACTTTATTACATCCTCTGTTTGTTTTCCATCTATTTTGTCTAAAAGAGCTTTAATAGCATTCTCACAAATTTCTTCAAAAGGCTGGCTTACAGTTGTCAGAGAAGGAGTTGTTAATTTCGCATTGGTTATATCGTCAAATCCACATATAGTCCTTTTTTTAGAAACGTCTATGCCATATTTTTGGGATAAATCATCAATTGCTTTTAGTGCTCCTAATGCCATGTCATCATTTGAAAAAACAGCAACATCATATTGGATATCTTTTAAAATTACTTCTTTCATAATTCTATATCCTGTATTTGAGTTAAAATCCCCTTCAAATATAATATCTTCATCTACCGAAATATTGTTTTCTTCTAATACTTCCAAATAAGCTTTATATCTCTCCACCGCTTCACAATTATTTTTAGGCCCTGTTACAAACATAATTTTTTTATAATTGTGATCTTCAACTAAATGTTTTACAAGACTTTTCATACCTGCTTTATTGTCTGCTATTATACTGGTAGCCTCAGGTATTACCTTTCCAATTGATACCAAAGGTATATCTTTGAATCTATTCAAAAAATTATCAGCATCTTTATCATTCATACTGTCTGTCACAGCAGAAGTTAATATAAGACCATCTATTCTTTTTTTATCGATAAAACCATATACAATGGTGTGCTTTTTAATATGATTCAAAGGATCACCAAAAACTCTTCCTTCATAAATTATCAAATTACAGTCAAATTTTTCAGCAGCTTTTTTTAACATAAGCCAAAAGTAAGTTAAATAATTCCCGTCTAAACAGTTAATTATAAGCCCTATTGTCTTCCGTTTTTTCATATTTTCCTCCCAATATGTAGAAAGATAATTATATAATACCCATTAAAATAATAAGTATCTATATATTAAATCGGAATATATAGGGCTTTTTCTTATGATATTTTATAATTTACATAGTTATGTTATTGTAAAGTGTTAATTATTCGCTTTAAAAAAATTGTCCTTATTTTTAATATACAAAATCTCCTTTGATATTTGTTATACAATACCTTCCATTAACTTTTGACATTTCAAATACTATATTTTTATCTTGTACAGGCACAGTGATAACACAGAAATCACCGTTTATTTGTATGTCAAATTCTCCCCGGTCGTCAGAAATATCAGATATCCAAAAACTTATGTAGTCCAACTGCCAAATCTTATTAAAATCCAGTGCTTTTCCGCTTGTGTTAATCTCCGCCAGCCTTTTTTGAACCTCATCACATTTCTCTTCTCTTTCATCAAGTATACTTAACTTTAAGAATTGTCTTACCACTCCTTCTTCATCTTCCGGGTACTCCGGAACATCAACACTTGTTGAAACATGATGGAAAGATTCCCCGTTCCATTTATAATACCTGGTCACGTTAAAATACATAACATCATAACTGTATCTGTTCTGCACATACCCATCATAAATATCGCTGTCCTCTGATGAAACCAGGTAATCTATACCCGCCCCGGTGGGAGACGCAGAGTATTCAATTAATTCAACATCATTTTCCCCTACTTTATATAATGCAAATCCTGATAAGCCGCCTCCATTGGTTACAAAAGCAGCAATATATTTATGTTTTTTACCTTTCATTTTTACCAAGTGGGGATCATAAACACTATATCCTCCGCTTTCAGCAACTCCAATTTTATACAATTCATCTTCAACTTCCCGTAACACGTAAATCATGTTTCTCCATTCACCAGTAAAAATTGTTATTACTACCTCCTGGTTTCCGTCTAAGTCAATGTCTTCCTGTATAAAATCTGTAACTTCTCCTTCTACATTTAAAAATTTCAGGTATTTATCGTATTTTGCCGAGTTGTTGTCAGTTTTTACAAAATCCGTTTTTTCTCCGTTTATGGTATAGCTTTTTACTTTTCTGTTTTCTTTTTCAATAAAAACTTCTATCTTTATGTTATTGCTTTCATCTACAAAGGAGTAATCCCAGAAACCATTTGCTTTAGCAACCTCCTCAATTAAGTCTTCGATAGCCTCTTTACGTACAATTTCCTCTGATAGGGTTACATAAAATGTAGGATAGGTCCTGTTTTCAATAAGCTCAAGTTTACTTATAGGTATTCCCTTATCTTTTAACACATTTTTTACGGGATGTTCCCAATTATCTATATCAGAAATTACAACTACATCTGATGAATTATCATCTTTTAATTCTGTATCCTTCTTACCTGTTTTTAAATTACCCTCTATTAAACTTATATAATCCTTACCAGCTTCTAAACTATCTTCCTTAAAACCTGAATCATTCATCTCAACTTTTTCCGGGGTTGGGGATACTTCATCATTTCCTTTATCCGGCACATCCTGACCTCCACAAGATGATAAAAGAACACACAAAAGACAGCAAACAATGACTTTTTTCATTTGTTTTTACCTCCAATACAATCATACACTCACATTTTATCATATTTTAGTAAGCTAGGTCTACTTTTTGTCCATTTAGCTATCCCCGGAATTTATATGGTATTTTCCATCCTTTTAACAATATAACTTCTTTAAATCTAAGGACAATACTCCTTACCTGTTGCCTGCCCCGGCAGTTACAATGTTTTTAACATTGTTACCAAAATCCATATTATAAGCATATGGGGGAGTAAAAACATAAGAATTTGGAGCCCATGAAGGAATGGCGGTATTTACAAATGCATTTCCGTTATTCCAGCGGATTTTCCCTTGATCACTGCTGTTATTGCTGTAATTTCTCCAGGCACTTTTTTGGTTTTCAAAATAATTGTTTTCAACAAGTATCTCGCTGTAAACACCTACACCTATATTGTAAAGGGCATTGGGACAACCAAAATAATTATTATAAACATGTACCTTCCCAAAACGAACCCGAGGCATTCTTTGGTCACAGCCGGTATCGTACCAATTATGATGCAAGGTTACATGAAGCTTTCCAGCATCATTTGAAGCACTATCACTATTGCCTATAAGGTTTACAAAATTATGCTCTCTTTGATTGATGTATCTGAATCTGCACCAGGAAATGGTAACAAAATCCGATGCTCTTACTACATCTAAAGAACCGTCTGAGCAATCATAAAAAGTACATTTAGTTACAAAAACCTTGGTGCTTCCTGAAATTTCTATACCATCACCTGTTCCTGCACCGTCAGGATTTGTTATATTGAGATTTCTTATAATTACATTATTAACTCTTTTAATTGATATACAACCTTTAATAGTGCTGTTTGAATTTTTCCCTTGTATTGTTTTATCTGAAGCTACTTTAAGTTCTGTTGAACCTAAATCTATATTCCCATCAACAATTATAACCATTTTAGATGATGAACCTGCAGCGTTTCTAAGCTCTGTTGCATTTGTAACGGTAACTATAGTACCGTCTTCTCCCCCTGTTGTTCCTTCTGCAAATCCGTCAGCAATACTGTGTACAGGTGTCGGTGTAGGTGTTGTGGTTGGTGTTGGCGTTGTCGTTTGTGTTGGCGTATGTGTAGGTGCAAGGGTTGGTGTTGGTGATGGCAAACCCCCAATAGGTATAGTATCAATAATCTCTAATAAATATCTTCTCATTATATTATAGTCAATGGAATCCACCCTGCTATCAAGGTTTAAATCTGCATATTTAAGCTGCTTGTCATCAAAATCATAAATTTCAAGTATATATCTTCCCAATAGTGTAATATCCCTTGAATCCACTATTTTGTCCCCGTTTAAATCACCATAAATGCCATCAGAATTAGCCTTAACAATAATTGTATATGTACCACTGCCTGTTTTTCCATATACACTTTGTTTATTAAGGATTAATAAACCACTAATCAACGCAAAAAGCATAACAAAACCAACTACACTACTTATAACTTTTGTACTTTTAAACATTATACCCAATCCCCCTATATGATTTTTTGTAGATTAAATATCTTATATTAAATACATTCGAAAAAAGTCAAGTTTTGCTGGTCATTTAGAATTTACCCCTAGAACCTCCATGGCTTCTCCCTGAAGAAGATTTATGAATAGTTGTACCAGTAGAACTTAAATTCCTTTCTTTTGGTTTTTCCCTTTTGGTTACTATGCTATATAGAAATAAATCCTTGTTTGCAAATGGTGACATGACAGTATCTACTATATATTTTGATGCGCCCCTTTGTTTTGATACTGATTTGAGATTTCTTTTCATTATTTCTGTAATTACAAATGCTATTAAAGTTCCACCTAAGATTGAAACTAATATCCAAATAGGTGACATGGGTTTTTTAGGGAGATTGTTACTATCATAGGGCTTATCTGTTTTTGCCTGTGTAATAAAATCATCTGATAAATAAGCAAATTTATCAAAAGCTTTATAATACTTACCCTGCCTTAAATATACTATAAAATTATCCACCATATATTTTTGCCCTGCATCTGTAAATACAGTAATGCCATAGCCATGAGTGGATATAGCCCAATCTCTTTTTTCTACTGATATAAGTAATAATATACCATCATAGTTGTTTCCCATTCCAAAACCGTTGAAATCGTAAAAATCATCTGCATATTCAGTGGACGTATAGCCTTCTTTCAACGAATCTACAGTAACAATAATTACATCAAAATTTTGCCTTTTAGATATTTCATCTAGTTTTTCTGTAAGCTTTTCTACTTCTTCATTTGTTAAAAGACCAGCAGAATCTATTAATCTTGGCAACTGTCTTTCAATTGGGACAGCTGCTTCCCCATTAGCTAACAAAGGTATGAAAGATACAAAAAGAAATATCACCAATAATAAATTAAGTCTTTTTTTCATCTTCATACCTCCTAAATTATTAATTTTACTAAACCAAAAATAATAGCTGCCCCAATTACATTGAATATGCTAAAATATTTCCAATAAGCTCCTCTATCTAAGGGAAGGTCTCCAACAAATTTTCCTGTTTGACCATTCATGGCAAATATGTATTTATTTCCATTCCATGTGGTATTTAAAAGCCACACTGGATAGAGGGCATATTTTGCTTCTCCATTTTTTAATTGTATGTTTATATTTTGTTCTACAACAGTTGAATACCCTTTTACTGTCCATCTAAATTCTTCTTTTACACTTTTTCTAATTCTTTCATTGGCTCTGTTTATGCTCTTCTTTTCATCTACATTATATTTATCTGCTAAATAGCCCGCTAAATATGCTGTTTGGAAATCTACTGCTTCTTTAAAATCATATGGCTCTATAGATTCCATCAAATCATCATCTATTTTTGTTGAGCCATCTACAGGTATCTTTTCAAATTTTACAGTTCCTGATCTTAATATAGAATAATATCTGGTTTTGGTATAATTATATTTACTATCACTATAATAACTAACTTTACTAGCTTTATATCTTATATTTGCATTTGCTTCTGCATCAAATAGCCAAAATGGAACATATATTCCTTTTATTTTATCAATATGATTTTTATCTTTAAAAACCTTAGGTAAAAGTTTTTTACCTCTTAGATGATTATATAGTCCCTCTTTTGCTGTTTTTTTATCTAATTTGAAAGGTATTATATAATTTGGTCTAAGTGTTCCTTTGAACCTTCCCATAATAACAACTGGATTATCACAAAATGGACATGCTGTTGCAGCTGTAGTTTCATCTACTACAATTTCTCCTCCACAAGATTTACAACCATAGACTGTCATACCCTCTATTTCTTCCTCTGCCCACTCTTCTCCAGGGGATGTCTTCCAACTCATGTTATCAGGTAATTCTTTTTTTAATTCTTCATCAAAGGCCTTAAGGGTTTTTATTTCAAACTCTGTATCACAATAAGGGCATTTCATTTTTTGTGTATTTGAATCAAAGACTATAGCTCCACCACAGGCTGGACACTTATATTCCTGTAAACCTGCCATAATTTCAACTCCTACTTAGAATGTTTTATATATTAAAAAGGTTTTCCACACTCAGAACAAAATTTGGGCAAACCATTTACGCCCTTTGGTTCATATCCGCAATTTGCACATTTTAATGATGAAGCTGTAAAAAGATTTTGTGCATTTATTCCACCCGCTTGTTGAGCCATTCCTATTCCCATAAAACCGGTCAAGGCTCCTGCTTCATTCCTTGCAGCAGCTTTCATTGCATCTGATTGTGCATCTGCTATAGTAGCTGCTGCCATTCTCGGATCGCGCATAATAGCTGTTCTTTGTGCCTGTTTGATTAGTTCTGCATCTTCTTGAGGAAGTGTAATTGAATTTAATCCAATAGATACCACCTTAAGCCCTCTAGTTTTTCCCCATTTATTGCTAAGTACAAGATTCATTGCCTCGGATAATTCTTGAGCATATCCTGGTAGAGCCGATGGTCTAACTCCAAGTTTTGATATTTCTGCAAAAGCAGGTTGAAGAGCTGATATAAATTCTGCTTTTAATTGACTATCTATTTCATCCCTGGTATACCTATTAGATATATTTCCTGCAACATTTGTATAAAACAGTATTGGGTCAGAAATTTTATAGGAATATACTCCAGAGCATCTTACAGATACATCTATATCCAATCCTATGTTTTGGTCCACTACTCTAAAAGGTATTGGATTTGGTGTACCAAATTTGTTGTCTATTAACTCCTTAGTGTTAAAATAATATACTCTTTGATCCCTCCCTGTATCTCCTCCATATGTAAATCTTTTTCCTATGGTTTTAAAAGTGTTTTTAATGCTTTCTCCTAAATGACCTGTAAAAATACTTGGTTCTGAAGCCATATCATAGGTATATTCTCCTGGTTCTGCACAGATATCTATAACCTTACCTTGTTCAACTATTATCATACATTGACCATCTGCCACTGCTATTCCAGAGCCATTTGATATAATATTGTCATTCCCTTTTTTGTTTGAAGATCTTTTGCCTACTACTTTTTCTCCCTTCACCATCATTACTTCTTTTGGTAAGGATTCGCAATAAAAAAACTCTTTCCACTGGTCTGCTAAGGTACCACCTGTTGCTCCTAAAGCCGCTTTAATTAAACCCATATTCTGCCTCCTTGCTCTTTAATATACTTTTTGAATTATTTTTAGCTAACTTCCATCATGATTAGATTTAGGATTTTTCTAATAAAATTTTCTTTCACCCTTATGTATATTTTGTAATGGATGTTTTTATTAGTATAATGTTTCTTGACATTTTCCCCACTTTTCACACTATATATATTTTATGTCTACTTGCGAGGAAAATATTGTGCTTCCTCTCCATAGGAAGTTATCCAGTCATAAATATTTTTTTGAAATTGCAAAACTCTGATTTATCCCTCTGAGTTTGCAAATATAGCAAATGTTTCTGCTCTTGTTATGTTATTTCTAGGTCTAAATGTATTGTCAGGATAACCGCTTATAATGCCTGATTTGACAGCTATTAATATTGAATCTCTCGCCCATTCTCCAATTAATTCCTTATCAGCAAATTCAAGTTCATCATCTGGAATACTAACGGCTATGAATGTATTTATGTACATGGTAATTAGTTCTTGCCTGGTAATCTTGTCCTTTGGTCTGAATGTATTATCAGGATAGCCTTTTATAAATTCCCACTGCCTTGCTGCAGTTACATATCCTTTTGCCCAATCAGATATTTGGTTATGATCGTCAAAATGCATATCTGTGTCATTGGAAGGGTCTAGGCTAAAAGCACGGGCTATTAATACCGCCGCCTCTTCTCTGGTAATTTCATTATCAGGGCGTATTGTCCCATCTTCATATCCTTTTATCATTCCTCCTTCATACAATTTCATTGTCGCATTTTTTGACCAGTGATTTTGTAAATCTTTAAAAACAGGCAACATGATTTCATCTTCCACAGGTTCCTTGTATTCTTCTTCTGGCTCTTTATATTCTTCCTCTGGCTCTTTGTATTCTTCCTCCGGCTCTTTGTATTCTTCCTCCGGCTCTTTGTATTCTTCCTCCGGCTCTTTGTATTCTTCCTCCGGCTCTTTGTATTCTTCCTCCGGCTCTTTATATTTTTCATTCACATTTACCTTACATGTTGCTGTAAAATTACCGTCATCCGTTGTTACCGTAATAATTGCCGTTCCCGGTCTTTTTCCAATAACTCTTCCAGTTTTGTCAACCACAGCAATACTTTCATCACTAGAAGTCCAAGTAACTTTTCTGTTTGTGGCATTAGGAGGTGAAATAACAGGAATAAGCTGTCCATCAGTATCAAGAATCATATCACTATTTAAATTAATCCACTTGTCATATTCCATTATACCTGCATCTGCAATATTTTTATAAGCATTTTCTATTTCTGAACTTACAGAAATTATAAGCTTGACACTAATTGGTTTTATATCTTCGTACTTTAAAGCTTTAAAAACTATATATACATATTCACTTATCCTAACCGTACTTTCAGGACTAAAACTCCCGTCAGGCCATCCTCTCATTATCCCATGGGCAACTACCGCCTGAATATATTCATAATAAGGGTGATGCTCGGGGACATCTGGAAAATCAACCTTTTCCGTACGGGATTTTAAATCAAATGTCTTTACTAAAAACTTTGCAAACTCCTGCCTTGTCAAATAATTTAATTCCTCATCTTCTGAACTAACCTCAATATCAATGGATGTGTTGTATAACTTTATACCTGTTACAGGCACATTGGGCAGACGTTCACTTAAATAAGTTGGGTTTTTTCCCTGCACAGTAGAAAAATTAATCAAAATTATTGCAATCAATAAAATCAAAATACCATTCTTTTTTTTAAACATACTAATCCTCTCCTAACTTTAAAATATTATATAAAATCCATCTATAGCCATTTTCCTCATAATCGGCAAACCTTCTTCTTTAAAAACTCCAATATTAAAATATGCAAATATCTTGTTTTCAACTGCATATTCATTTAATAAATTATATAGATGAATAATTTTTATGTCATCAAAACTTGAAAGACTCATCTCCCATTTTAAAATATCATTTTCTTCATCATAAAATATTTGTGGTTCCTCTCCATAAGAAGTTATCCAGTCATAAATAATTCTTTCAAAATTGCAAAACTCCGGATTAGCATTTGAATTAACTAAATTAAAAGGTACAGGCGACAAAGGTTCATTCATATTAATAGATAGACAGATATTGCATTTGTCTTCTTTTGTATAAATAAAGTTTAAATTATCTGCAAAATTTTTTGAAATAGAAAGACTTGGGTGTACTTCAAAAGGGAATAAATGGTGCAAGAAAGCTATTAGTTCATTGGCATCACTTGCATCTTCATAATTGTATATTATTACTAGAACGTTTTTATATTGCACTAACGAAGCTTTATCAGGCAAACACCTTTTTATTACATCAATTCCACCAAGTTTTTCAATATGAGATGGGTTTAATATATACGATTCTTTTGTTTTTCCGGGATAAGGAACTGCATCTACAGGAAGTATGTGGTCAAACATAATGCTGTTTATGATGGTGTCCCTCTGTTCCTTCTCCATTTTCAGATAAAATGAACCATTATCCAAAACATCATATTTGCAATTTTCCATAATATCAGGAAAATACTCTTTTAACATTTCCATATGAACTTGATTTAAAAAATTACCTGCAAAAATACCAGCCACACGCCGTTCATACTGTTTAGCCACCACTCTATCCATTAGTAGCTTTCTTTCATATACACTTCTTTTTGAAAAAAGCGCATTTCTCATATCCATTATGTCCCAGTAGCCATAACTGGAGTTTGAACTTATATAAAGCTCTTTAAAAACAATTTCAAGTTTTGAAAATAAATCTTTCGGTACTAAATAAGACTGTATGCAAACTTCTATCCTAAATTCCCCGCTAGGTATAAGTATCTTTCTGCTAAGTGCACTTCTTCCATATGCTTCTGAAGAATAATGCCTATGGTTCTCATATGTAATCTGAAAACGAAAGGGAAATACCGTATTGCTATCAGTATCCTTTAGCCTACATATAAATTCAAAATCTTTTACTTTTTGATCCTCTAGTTTTTTTAAAAATGTATCTAAACTTTTTGAAGATACTTTTTTCTGAGTTGCATTTTGTGATAAATTATGTCTTAAATAATAATCTCCTTTGTTATTATTAATACCATCCAGCAAATTTATCATATTAATTATAGTTTTACTGAAAGTGTAAATAGGTTCACAACTATAACAGCGGAAAACAATGTACCTTGTATCTTCCATATTTTTTTCACCTCCTATCTTAACTAAAAAGTACGTTCACCGGACTAAACCTTTTGGTCTGTCCTGATTAAACTGGACATGCAATTACGTTAGTTTACTACCTCATTCTCAAAATTCCTCTGTCTTTCGTTAGGTCAATTGTTTATTTCCGGAGTGCCCTTGACAACAAGCATCTCCCGTATGATTTTAGCAGCC
>JAAYTS010000292.1 GCA_012517995.1 Clostridium sp. | reverse complement strand
TTTTCAACAACAGAACTTCGAGGATGCAAAATATATAACATTTCTTCGTAATGGTTATTAAAAATCTTTTGTAATATGTTCATAAGACCATTATGAAACAAATAGGCACAAAAATAAACCCCTAATACCCCTCATGAATGATGGGCTAGGGGAGTTGAAGTGTCGAAGACACTTTTTTAGTTCGCCCAGCATGGGCGAACTCTTACGGGTGAAAGTCCCGAGTGTGCCTTTGTAGTAGGAAACACATAGCCAAGCACAAGGGTGTCCACCGCGAGGTGGAATCTGAAGGAAGTGGGAGGCAAACCTCTGGTCTGACGGACAGAAATCACATATAAGGCAGTTCATGGTGGATAAGGTTGCTAAACAAACTGAAGTCCAATAACTACTGTAACAATTATGAATTGTAAATGTGGCAGATAGATGGAGGGAAAGAGTTCGTTCTTAACTGGGGAGATCTCATATCTTATCCCAAATACTTGTAGTGATACAAGAGTGAGATATGAGAAGTCAGCAGAAGCCGTAGTAGTGATGACGTTTAGGGAAACCTAGAAAGAGCGAAGGGCTGAACAATCTTATCAGTTACTAAAAATCAGGATTGCGTATCAATGCAAACATCAGGTGCAATTACACTCTATGCGAAAGCATATGGCGATGGCAGAGATACCACGAGAAGAATGGAGGTAACGAATGTGAAAACTGATAGCTTATTAGAGCAGATACTGAGGTCAGAAAATCTGAATGAAGCATTTCTGCAAGTCAAACGCAACAAAGGTGCTGAGGGAGTGGACGGTATGAAAGTCAACGAACTGAGTGAACATCTAAAAGCGAATGGCGACCTAATCAAGGAGCAAATAAGAAACAGAAAGTACAAACCTCAACCTGTAAGGCGTGTAGAGATACCAAAGGCTGATGGTGGAGTAAGAAACTTAGGAGTTCCTACAGTTACAGACCGATTTATCCAACAAGCAATAGCACAGGTATTAACACCAATCTATGAGGAACAATTCCACGATAATAGCTATGGTTTTAGACCAGGTAGATGTGCAGAAATGGCAATAATCAAATGCTTAGAAATGATGAATGACGGATACACATGGATAGTAGATATCGACTTGGAAAAGTTCTTTGATACTGTAAATCACGACAAACTAATGAATATTATCTCTAGAACAATAAAAGATGGAGATGTTATATCATTAATCAGAAAGTTTCTGGTTAGTGGTGTCATGATTGATGACGAATACAAGGATACCAATATAGGCACTCCTCAGGGAGGAAATCTATCGCCTTTACTTAGCAACATAATGCTCAACGAGCTAGACAAGGAATTAGAATTAAGAGGACTTAACTTCGCCCGTTATGCTGATGATTGTGCGCCACGAAGGTGCGTCCCAAGTAGCGTAGCTACTTGAAGACAGCTATGCTGTACAGATGATGGTGGTGGGCCCACCGAAATCGCCATGCAGGTGGAGGTTTCAAACTACCTTAAGGTGCTGTGGTCAAAAGCCATGGTATTGAGCGTTAAGGAAAAGGCAGTGATAAAACTGTCAAGTGTGTATTATGGAGATGAATGAAAAGTGAACCACTTACGAAAATGTCGAAAGCGTAGAGATTCCATCAAAACCAGGGGGTAGTCGTTAATCTGGGACAAGTCTAGGGGAAACCTGTTTACTGCCTAGATGGTGGGCGGCATAAAGGTGGCATGAACTTAATACAGGCGTCTGTACGGAACGTGGGAACCCACGGGCTGATGTTAAGGGAGTATATCAAGCGGAAGAACCGTAAGATAAGAGTACCAATGCAGTCATGGGGGCAGATTGGGTTGTAGTAGTGATGAAATTTCTGTAATGGGAATGGAGCGAAGAACCCGAATTATTCAGTTTCAAGAATAAGTCAACTTTGAAAGGAGGAGGAACTTATGCAAGAGACAAAGCCATATAGTATTTCCAAAAGAGCAGTAATTACTGCTTATGAAAGAGTGAAAGCAAATAAGGGAACATACGGAGTTGATGAGCAGTCTATTGAAGATTTTGAGAAGAAGCTAAACAATAATCTTTACAAGATTTGGAATAGAATGTCGTCAGGAAGTTATTTCCCGAAACCTGTAAAAGCAGTAGCAATTCCGAAGAAAAATGGTGGAACTCGTATTTTAGGAATACCAACCGTAGAGGATAGAATAGCGCAAATGGTGGTGAAGTTATACTTTGAACCAAGTGTGGAATCGATATTTTACGAAAATTCCTATGGATATAGACCAAACAAATCGGCAATACAAGCAATAGAAGTGACAAGAACAAGGTGTTGGAGGAAAGACTGGGTATTAGAGTTTGATATTAAGGGTCTCTTTGATAACATCAGACATGATTACCTAATGGAAATGGTAAAGCGCCACACGAAAGAAGAATGGATTCTTCTTTATATACAGAGGTGGTTGGTTGCACCTTTTCAAATGGAAGATGGAACAATTGTCCCAAGAACTTCTGGAACACCACAAGGTGGGGTGATTAGTCCTGTGCTTTCAAACTTGTTTTTGCATTATGTATTTGATGATTTTATGGTAAAAGAGTTTCCGAGCATTCCGTGGGTTAGATATGCGGATGATGGAGTTGCGCACTGTGCATCCTTGAAACAGGCGAAATATTTGCAACGTAGACTACAGGAACGATTTGCTAGTTTTGGGTTGAAGTTAAATCTGGAGAAGACAAGAATTGTGTACTGTAAAGATGATGACCGTAAAGGTAATCATGAATACACATCCTTCGATTTTCTAGGGTATACATTCAGACCGAGACAAGCAAAGAATAAGTATGGAAAGTTCTTCACCAGCTTTCTACCAGCAATGGGAGAAAAGGCAAAGAAAGCCATACGAAAGGAAGTTCGTGGTTGGAAGTTGCAGTTAAAGTCGGATAAAGACTTGTGGGACATAGCAAATATGTTCAACAAACAGATACAGGGATGGATTAACTATTACACACACTTCTACAAATCGGAGATATATGATGCTTTAAGGTATATCAATGGGTGTCTTGTGAAATGGGTTCGAAGAAAATTCAAGAAACGCAGAGCAAGGCGTAGAGCTGAACATTGGCTAGGAGAGGTAGCAAAGCGTGATAGAAATCTGTTTGCACACTGGAAATTCGGGATACTACCATCGGCGGGATAATGGGAGCCGTATGAGCTGAGAGGTTCACGTACGGTTCTGAGAGAGACTTAGGGGGAGGTTCCCTAGGTCTACTCACTGCATTATTCTTGTAAAGAGTGAAAAGGCAGCTAACAGAGTTATGGCTAGCATCACAAAATTCCTTGAAGATGAGTTAGGCTTAAAGGTAAATGTGACAAAGAGTAAAGTTGATAGACCAAATGGAATAAAATTTCTAGGATTTGGATTCTACTATGATTTATTCTCACATCAATTCAAAGCAAAGCCACATCAAGTCTCGATAGCTAAACTTAAATATAAACTTAAACAATTGACATCAAGAAGATGGGGTGTAAGTACATCATATAGGTTGCTTAAGTTAAAGCAACTTATTATCGGTTGGGTAAATTACTTTAGAATCGGTCAGATGAAAAGCATATGCATAAAATTGGATGCTCATATAAGATTTCGTCTAAGGATGTGCATATGGAAGCAATGGAAAAAGGTCAAGACAAGATATATGAACTTGCAGAAACTAGGCATTCCTAAAGGAAAAGCATGGGAATGGGCAAACACCAGAAAAGGTTATGCCAGAGTAGCAAGGTCATTTATTCTATGTAGAGCGATTACAAATGAAAGACTAAAGAAATTTGGTCTAGTATCGCTACTAGACCAATATCAGTCAGTTCATATTTAGTTATAAGTTTGAACCGCCGTGTACCGAACGGTACGCACGGTGGTGTGAGAGGACAGATAATCAATTAATGATTATCTTCCTACTCGATTTACCTTTTTCATATTTTACCCAGCCTGTACTAAAAATCCATAAGCCTACGCCACATATAAGTAGGTAGAAACTATTTCACGCAGTACCTTTTATCCGTAGACCTCTTTACCCAGTCGTCAGCAACAACAAAGCCTTCACTGCTTCGCAATCACGTGTTTCCAAGTATCTTTCAAACTCCTTGATTATTTCTTCAATCCTTTCATCCACGCTCTCGAAACCAAAGTTATACCATCTCTCCGTATAAGCCAGCATATGAAGTTCGCTCCTATCAGGCGTAACCGTCTCAAAAAAGTACTTCCACCCATTCGGTAGCTCTCCCAGTATCGCTTCATTTATTCGCCTACCTATATCAATCTTAACACTCAGCAGGTACTCGTAATCATCCCGTGCACTCATCTCCGTCGCTGTCCATATAGTCGACAAAGGCGTAACCCCCATAGCATATAACTTGCTTGCAATCCCAACCATTTCTTTATCCGTCACTACCCAGAACCCTGAGGGGCATCTATGCTCACCCCAGTCGTCTATCCAATCTTTACATTCCATACAATACATATTTATAGTATCAGACATATTGTACCTCCTTAACCAGTTTATAAAATGAAGTTCTTTTCAACCCCAGTATTTCCATTGTTTCAGTGGCTGTCTGTTCACCAGCCTGCCACTTACGAACTTCGCTTTCAAAGCCATCAGGTACTTTCACCTGCGGTCTACCGAACTTAACCCCTTTTATTCGTGCGGCAGCGATATCCTCTGCCTGCCTGCTTAGAGTCTTAATGCGTTCCTTCTCACTTTGGTAAGTGAGAAGTTCAAAGACAATGTTAGCGATGAGTGATTTTTCCAAGTCAGACTTCTCAGCAGTAGATAAAATAGGCATATCTAATACCACAATATCCACGCCTGATTGACGTAGGTCATTCCATTCGGATTTTATAGCCTCGTAATTCCTGCCGAGCCTGTCCAACTCCTTAATCACTAATACATCGCCAGCACGAAGAAGTTGACATTTCAGCGTCTGGTATCCCGGGCGACTAAAATCCTTACCAGACATCTTATCAGTGATAATATGGCGGTCCTCGATGCCATACTCACTCAGTGCTACAATCTGTCTATCCAAATGCTGCTCCGTGCTACTAACTCTCGCATAACCATATTTTCTACCCATACACAAATACCTCCCTTAAACCCGTAATCATCGTATCCATAAAAGCATACTTAAACGAACACCGTAAAATAATCTTATAGTCCATTCGTAAAAGTGGAAGTCAATACTTTACGAACATTCATAAACTCAAACCACAATTACGAACAACTTTCGAAGGTTTTATCAGGATTTATCAGAGGAACGTAAATCTATTTATATAGAAGGCTTCTAATCGACCTACAACACCCCTCATATTTTCCTTATGATAAAATCCACGACCTTAAACCCGAAAACATCCTGTAGGCGTTTCAGGATACATTTAAGGTACTTTTAAAAGACTGTCCCTATACAAATCTCTTATAAATTGTTTCCCAGTTCTTTAAGGCGACCCTCGATACCTTCTCTAATAATTTTAGCCATCGGAACACCAAGCCTCCGAGCCACTCGCAACTCTAAGCCTGCCTTTTCCACTTCTCACAATTCCCCAGCACCCCCTCTGCCATATACCTTTCTGACTTAGTGACCCCACTAACTACAGGTATACCGCACACACACACTAGAGTCAAGGGTTTTATTCGGTCGCCACAGGGCTTTCCTAGTTATTTGTCCTTTTAATCTACCGATATACATGGTATAATCATTTCTATATTAGGTAAAAAGAGCCATCATTGAATGGCTACGGATACAATTAACTATTCAAACTAAAAAGTCCAGCGGTGATATGTCAAGAAAGAAATAATAAAAATTATTAGTTTCTTTATATCAATACTGGAAAAAAAGGCACACTTACCAAAGCCCTGTCTACTTAGATTTTTTTAAATGAGCAGGGCGTAGCTCATCAGCAGAGAGATTCCTCTATTCTGCTGAGCGATATAGGCGATTGTCTTTAAGCAGCGCAAAGACTAACCGCACAAATTTACGGGCAGTTAATGCGAGTGCACGTTTGTGTTGATATCTGTTCACCTCTTTATACTTTTGGTGATAGAAAGCTTTGTACTCCTTGTCGCATCTTACAAGAGAGAATGCGGCTTCACACAGATAATACTTTAAAAATCGGTTACCAGATTTAATAAGCCTTGTGTTTTCGGCTTCAAAGTTACCGGATTGGTACTGAGTCCAGGCAAGACCTGCATACTTTGCAAGCTGAGCCTGGTTATCAAAACGATTGATATCTCCAATCTCAGCCATAATACCAGCAGAATAAACTGGTCCTATACCGGGAATGGAAATCAATACGTTTGGCAAGAGTTCCATCTGAGCAGAGATTGCTTTGTCGAACTCTTTGATTTGAGCTTCCAATGCCTTTATTGAGGTTATGGATATAGAAAGCACCTGATTTACAGAGTCATTTACCGTCTTAGGTAAACGGTAGGAACTCCGGGCTGCTTTCTGAATGGCTTTGGCTACCGCATCGGGATCTGGAAAGCGGTTCTTTCCTTTCTTTATTATAAAAGCGGTCAGTTCTTGTAAGTCCATATATGCCAATGCTTCTGCGGATTCAAATTCTTCGTAGACAGCAAGGGCAGTAGTGCTGAAGGTATCTGAAAATACCTTCTCCTGTGTCATGGTTGAATACTTCTTGAACAGCACATTTATAAACCGTTGCTTTTCTTTGGTGAGGTTGCAGACGGTAAAATAGCGTGCTCGTGTGAGGTTTTGGAGTGCTTTGTAGCGATAATCTCCTATGTATACCTCTTTGTTGATTCTTCCAAAACGCAGGCAATCAGCAATGACAAAAGAGTCCACATAATCATTCTTGGGCAGGTCATTATAAGCATCTTTAAACTTTTTAACCTGCTTGGGATTGAGGACATGAATCTTTCTGTCAAAGGATGCTAAAGATGCATCTTCCCTTAAAAAATACACAAGATTGTCACCATAGACAGATGTTGATTCGAGGCCTATGAGGACTGTGTCAAGGGACTTAGACTCCATTGCAGAAAGAATTCTTTTTACCAACTGTGTAGAACCATTATGTGAGTTAGCAACAGAAAAATTACTATGTTTGCTGCCGTCAGGTAGCATAAAATATACGACATTGGATTTGCTACTTACATCAATTCCGACGTAAAGTGGGTTCATAAGTTCACTTTCTTTCGTAGTTAGATTTTAGTGTTCAATCGGCTTGGTAAAACCCATGATCATGGAGCATCGACACCCTCGCATATAAGAATCCAGCTTAAGATGGACAGATGCGAAACCACACTGCTAGATGGTCGTCCATGAACTTAAGCAAACAGCCAGCCGGTTTGAAGCTAACTTCCATGTCAGGGGAACAGACTTTTTATGAAGCAACCATTACTGGTTCAACAGGAGTGAAAAGAACTATTACCTGATTGACACTAGGACAATTATATCATGGGCTTAACCTAGCCGATTGATATTAAATATATAAAATTTAAAGAAAGGAAAGTATAAATCTTTGTTTCTAAAGATATTATACGAGGAGAAAATAAAATGACAGAATTTAACAATGTAGTAAGACTACATGAAGAAAATTGCGTTGGATGTAATAAATGTATAAGAGTGTGTCCTATTCCTTCAGCTAATACTGCTTACACAATTGATGGAGGAATTAAAGTAAAAGTTAATCAAGATAATTGTATTAGATGCGGAAGATGTTTAGATGTCTGTGATCACGGTTCAAGGTATTATGTTGACGACACTGAACGATTTTTTAATGATTTAGAAAACGGAAAATCAATTTCAATAATCACTGCTCCAGCTTTAAAAGTTAATATCCCAGAATATAAAAAGCTTTTTAATTATCTAAAATCAAAGGGTGTTAAAATGATTTATGATGTATCTTTAGGAGCAGATATTACAACTTGGGCTTATTTAAAAGCTATCAAGGAACGTAATTTAGATTCTATAATTGCACAACCCTGTCCGGCTGTTGTAAATTATATAGAAAGATATATGCCAGAATTAATAGATAAATTAGCTCCTATACACAGTCCAATGATGTGTACAGCTATTTATATGAGAAAATATAAGAAATGTGAAGACGATATAGCCTTTATTTCCCCTTGTGTCGCAAAAATTGATGAAATACAAGATAAAAATACAAATGGAAACATAAAATACAATGTAACTTATAAGCAATTATTAGACTACTTAGCTATGCATAATATTAATTATACAAATTATGCTGAAAATGATTTTGATGATTTAAAATGTGGATTAGGATTTTTATTTAGTCGTCCAGGAGGATTAATGGAAAATGTAAAAGAAAGAGTTCTTGATGCTTGGGTAAGACAAATTGAAGGTGATCATATATTTGAATATTTAGATAATTACTTAAAAAGAACAAAAACAGGAGAATCAACTCCATTGTTAGTAGATATGCTTAATTGTACTTATGGATGTAATTTAGGAACAGGCACAAAAAAAGATATAAATCCTGATGATATTGACCTATTATTTAACAAACAAAAAACAACTGTTAAATCAAAGAAAAGTAAAAAAATAGGTTCATCTTACATTAATTCTTTATATAAATTCTTTGATAAAACACTTAATTTAACAGATTTCATTAGGGTATATTCTCAACAAAAAATACATGCTATTAATGAACCTACTGAAAATGAATATGAAAAAAGCTATGAAAAACTTCATAAAAAATCAGACGAAAGCAGAATCCAAAATTGTGAAGCCTGTGGATATAGCACTTGTAAAGAAATGGCTAAGGCAATACATTATGGTTATAATGTTGTTGAAAACTGTATGGGTTATACAAAGGACGTTGTGAAATTAGAACATGAAGAAACCTTAAAACAAAAACGAAATCTTGAAATAACCGCAGGTGAGCTTAAAGAATTAAGTGAAAAAAAAGAGAAAGATTATGAAATATTAAAAGAAAGTGTAGAGGAAATTGTTGGTTCTACTCATGAGATCTCATTAGGTAATATAGAAATAGCTGAAAATAGCCAAGATATATCATCTAAGGTAAGTAATTTATTAGATTCAACAGAACTTTTTATGAAAGATATACAAATAGTTAAAGATACTATCGCAAAATTTATAGAGAACTCAAATGAAATAGTTTCTATCGCTGCACAAACAAATCTTATTGCATTAAACGCTTCAATAGAGGCCGCTAGAGCAGGTGAAAATGGTCGTAGTTTTGCTGTAGTAGCTGAAGAAGTAAGAAAACTTGCCAATTCAACTAAGGATGTAGCTGAAAAAACTAGGGAAGAAGAAACTTCTGTTACAGGTAGTCTGTCTTCTATAACTCAAAGTGGAGAATCTATAAATGCTACTACCTCAGATATTAATGAAGCTATTTTAAATATAAGTGCCGCTATTGAGGAACTTACAGCTAAAACAGAAGAAATCCAAAGTACAGCAGAATCGCTTATTTCTATGTAAATTCAATAAGTTAATAAGATAAATTTTCAATTAATTATATTTATACTTTTTCTCTGTGTAGAAGCTTATGTAATTGTTAATTTTTGCAAATCATGTTGCACTATTATTGTAGTTTAAATTAAATTTATTTATATAGCTTATCTGCCATACTATAATTAGATACACCTTATAACGTCTGGAGTTTTCTTAATAAATAAAAATAACAGTGCGAACCGGTGTTAAATAGGCAGATGCCAAAAAATCAAGGAGGAAAAACAATGAAGAAAATCAAATTTAAATTGTTAAGCGTAATCGCTTTAGCAGTAATGACTCTTCTTGTTATGGCAAATACTACACCGGTAGCGTATGCAGCCGATGATAAGTACATAACAATAGAAGATTTTGCAAAGGAACTGGCAAAAGAAATTGGACTTGAACATGTAGGTGGGGGCGGAGTTAATGCGCTCATTAGTGCGGGAATAATAAAAGAAAGTGATTTTAAGGATTATTCCGCATAACTAAAAAGAGGAGACGCAGTAGTGTTACTTAGTCGTGCAGATGAGTATCTGTTTGGTAATGACATTACCCCTGAGTTTGTTGAACACGTCATAGACAGGCGTATCTCTGATATTGGTAAGATTGCTAAGGCAAAGCGTGAAGATGTCGCAAAAGGCTTTTTAAAGGGTTTTATGAAGGGATATTATAACGGTAAATGCTCACCTAGTAGAGAACTTAGAGGAACAAAGAAGATTACAAGAAAAGGTGCATTAAATGTCATTGAAATGGTTAAGAATAAGGACCTAAGAGCAAAGATTAGTCCTGATGGACAGTTAATCAGAACTACCAATCTACCAAAGAGTGCTGATAAGTTTCCGTACATTCTAGCAAATTATCCTAATAGTTTTTATGACTGGCAATTAGAATATGAATATGTTAAATATTATGTATACAACAACGAAGTAGGACGTCATGTACTTACTCCATATGTATACCTCAAGGAATATGCTCCCCCTGTAGATCTTGATAAAGTCACAAAATGGGATAATTTTAAAGAAATCAAAGACGAATATATACAAAGCTGGGAAGATAAAGTAAGAGACCATCTTGAATTAATACTTAATGTAGACTATAGAACTATCGACGAAGAATGGGCAGATAAGGTTTTTGAAACCGACTATTACTATTACACTGATGTTAAGCCTTATATCGATTTGGCATATAAACGTATGGAACTATACATGGACGGCATGAAGGCTAATAAAACAATTGTTGAAAGTGAAATAGTGGCTACAGATAAATCTACTTTATATTTTTCTGATAGGTTAATGATGCGAGCTTATATTAAATTTAGAATTGTGTCCTCAGAAGAACAAACCGAAGATTCAATAACTAAAAACATATTCTATGTACCCGGTAGTGATGCCATAATTGAAGATGTTAAATTAGGAGAATGGACAGAGTGGTACATTGATGTATATTTTGACTATTTTGGCGGTCTTAAAACTATAGGAGTACAAAGCGCCCGCGTTGCACCAGTATTCAAATATCACAAAGTTAAGTAATTAAACTTTTAGTAATCAAACACAAAGCTCCAGTATTTACTGGGGCTTTTCTTGTG
>JAAYTS010000247.1 GCA_012517995.1 Clostridium sp. | reverse complement strand
CTTAGGTTTTGGTTTAGTTTAAAGAGCTACAAATACGGCAAAAGCCTGCAAATCGTTTGATTTACAGGCTTTTGCGGTTTGTTTAATTTTACTTTTGTCGGTCTGCTGGGACTCGAACCCAGGACCCGCTGATTAAGAGTCAGCTGCTCTACCAACTGAGCTACAGACCGAATTTGACAGTGCAAAAGTATGAAAATTTAGGTATCCACAAATTATTGCCCTCTGTTTTTTTAGATTTTTAACGAAATATCTAAGACTGGCGGGCATTCCAGAAGTTGAAATAAAAAAATACACTTTTTTGACACACACCCCTCCCTATTTATTCCTATTAAACTCAAAGACTTATCCTCGTCCACATCCATTCAAACAGGACATATGAGTCATTTTTTTAATCGCATTAGTTGCAACTTTGGAAATAAGAACCTACTTTTGCAACGCGTTTCCAAAAAATGCGCTCCAGACTCAGTAGCTCAGCCGGTAGAGCACATCCCTTTTAAGGATGGGGTCCTGGGTTCGAATCCCAGCTGAGTCACCTCCTTTTAAAACAATTCCTTTTACATCTTACAGTAAATCAAAATCCACTACAGTAATATGCTGTAGCGGGGATTTTTCGTACTCCCTCTAAGCCAGTCCTGTTTGCTCTGAGCAACTGCTTGTGTTCACTTCTATATATGGTTATATATCTCCCGACCCAGAGGTTCCCGTTTGAGATCTTCACCTGAAACATTTACCGCAGCAAGGCTGTTACCCATAAGCTTTTTGCATATATTTGAGTAGACAAGACCATAGCTTTGAGAAGTTCAGCAACCGTTCATATAGTCTTAACCTTTTTGCTCTGTCTGATACCGACAGGCTGGCTCGTTGCTGCGCGCCCCTTTCATAATAGCGGGGAACAGCAAGTCCGAAAACTCAAGTTCACGGGTAATAAGGAGTTTTCCGACAAGGAACTCGCAGAAGCAATCTCATTATCCGGCAGCACCTGGCTAGGCAGGAAACTGCTGGGTCGTGAACTAACTTACTACTCCGCCGATGCATGGCAGATGAATGAACGGGAACTACTCCACTTTTACCGCTCGGAGGGCTTTCTCAACGCCAGTGTCGCTCCCCCGAAGATAAAGATCAGACGAAAAGGCAAGAAGGTTGACATCACGATTTCGGTCCTGGAGAATGACCCAATACTTGTCGACTCTGTCTTGTTCATCCCATCGGGTACAAACCCCGACACTACTGCTACCGGCTATCTAAGCGAAAAAAGGAAAGTCGTAACTGCTGCTCCCGGCAAAAGATTCAGAGATGAGGATGTATGGGAAGATCGTGACAAGCTCACTGGACTGCTGGTTGACAAAGGCTATGCCTATGCGGGGCTAGAGCCCCGCATCTTGCTCGACACAACCAGCTATACAGCTTCCATAGAATGGCTTTCGGATGCCGGTCCTCTTAGCTATTTAGGACCTATCACAATCGAAGGGTTTAATCGTACTCCTGAAAGGTTAATCAGAAAGCAGCTCAGCACCCATACTGGAGATCTCTACAGTCGTAGCCAACTCAACCGCAGTAGGCAACAGATCTACCAACTTGGTGGTTTCCGCATAGTATCTTTTCGTGCTCAACTTTCTGAAGACAAGAAGGATACCATCCCTATAAGCATTATACTAACTGAAGCACCACGCACCTCAACCCGTGCTGGTGTTGGCTACGGTCGCGAGGATAAATTCCGTGCCTTTGTAGAGTTCAGGATACTCAACTTCCCCGGTAGTTCCAGGCACCTTAGCCTGTACGCCAAGCATTCGGCTCTTGAGCCTTACCGCTTTGATGCAAAGATCACTCAGCCTGCTGTGTTCAGTCCCAACTCAACTCTTGAACTTGCATCCTCAGTGAGCAGGCAAAAGGAAGCGGGTTATGACCTGCTCACCTATGGGGCTACTCTGTCATTGCTGCAAAGGATAGCCGACAATATCACCGGGGCTTTTAGCCTGTATTACGAACAGGTGGACCTGGACACCTCATCAGTGGCGATTAACAGGGGAGTAACTGACCTGAATGAGTATTACACCAAAGGGGGAATCTCAACGGCTCTGATCTTCGACAACTCAGCACCCAAGTTTAACCCCGGCAATGGGTTTGTCATTGCGCTCAATCTCAAGAGCAACAGCATGGTGATGCCAGGCACCTACCCTTTCTTCAAATACCAGTTTGAGGCAAAAAACTACACGACAATTGGCAGAGGCAGTTTTATACTGGCATCAAGACTCAAATACGGTCG
>JAAYTS010000232.1 GCA_012517995.1 Clostridium sp. | reverse complement strand
CAACTTCTTCTCCACCTTCAAGTTTTACTGCTTTACAGCCACCTTCTTGCACCAATCTTCCAGCGTTTTTTACACTCTCATTTATACCTGTGTGATATGATAAAAAAGGTAAATCCCCCACCAAAAATGCTCTTTTAGTTGCCCTTGCCACAGCTTTTATATGGTGTATCATATCTTCCATTGTTACTTTAATTGTATCTTCATATCCTAAAACCACCGTTCCAACTGAATCTCCTACAAGAATAGCATGTACTCCTGACTCATCTAAAATTTTAGCAGTAGGGTAATCATAAGCTGTAAGCATGCTTATTTTTTTCCCTTTTTCTTTAAATTCTCTAAAACTTGATACTGTAAATTTTTTATTCATAAACTAGCACCTTCTTTTATTAATAATTTAGAAATATTAACCTCATCTTTTACACTAATTTTAAACCATCTTCTTTAAAACAAATTGCTTTTTTGTCCTTTAAACTTAAAAAAAGTCAACCCAACAGGAATTGACTATAATCAATTATATAAAAATACTTAATTTTTATATGCCTTCCTGTCTCTGTCCTAATAGGTTCAAAGCAGTATTAAAAGAATATTAGATTTTAGTATTTCCATTAGTGTGGTTCAATATGATACCACCTAAACATTAGTTAAATATTAGCACAATCCAGAGTAAAAATCAATAGTATGAAATTATCAAAAAAACAAGCCTGTCTACCTGACAAGCTTGTTTTTATTTAAAATGCAAATTGTATCTATGCTTTTGAAGGTTTTTGTGAAATTTGCTTTTTCTGCTGAGAACTTTTCCAGCCTGCCCATAGGGGCGTTGCTATGAAAATAGAAGAGTAAGTTCCAGCTATAAGCCCAACTATAATAGGAAGTGCAAACTCTTTTAGTGAAGTTATTCCACTTATAGATGCAAATATATAAACAATTATAACAGCCATTAATGTAGTTATTGATGTATTAATTGTTCTTTTCAAGGACTGGTTTATACTCTTATTTACAAGTCCTTCTATGGAATCTTTTCTGGACTGTTTGCTGTTTTCTCTTATTCTGTCATATATAACAATGGTATCATTTATAGAATATCCCAATATAGTTAATACAGCAGCAATAAATGTTTCATTTAGGGGTATTCCAAAAATAACGTATACCGACAACATTATAGTTATATCGTGAATAAGTGCCACAACAGCTGTTAGGCCTGCAAATAGACCTGACATTATATTGAATCTTATCCAGATATAAATAAGCATTAATGTTGAAGCTAATATTACAGCTAAAATACCTTTGCTTTTTAATCCCTTACTTATTGAAGCATCAACACCTTCTGCATTTATTTGTGCATCCTCTTTAATGTTGAACTCCTCTTTTAATGCAGAAACTACTTGTCCCTGCTCAGTATCACTTAGCATCTGTTCGCCTGTTGGTACACCTATAACTAAAAAGTCCACTCTTTTTGTTCCTTCGTCTGAAGCCATACTGTGGGTGTGCCTAGCTGTTATTCTCTTGTTAATAATACCTAATATAACTTCTTCTGCCTTTATAAGGTCATCATTAGGATTATCAATATTAAAATCAGAATCATTCACTTCAATTTGCATCTGTGTGCCACCTTGAAACTGAATATCCAAAACAAATCCATCATTTATAAAAAAGAACACTATTCCTGTTAAGATTACCAATAAAGATATTACAAAAAATATTTTTCTTTTATTGTAAAAATCAAACATTTGATGACCCTCCTTTAACTCCATATAACCAGTGGGATTTCTTAGGTCCTAAACTTGCAGCTGTACGAAGTAAAATCCTAGTTATAAACACCGCTGTAATAAAGTTTAATACAACTCCTATGCCTAAAGTAAATGCAAAGGACTTAATAGAACCTGTCCCAAGTATATATAAAACCACTGCAGCAATTAATGTAGTAATATTTCCGTCTATTACTGCTGTAATTGCCCTTTTAAATCCAACGTCAATAGCACCCTGTATAGTTTTCCCTGTTTTTAATTCTTCCTTTATTCTTTCGAAAATTATTACGTTGGCATCAACACTCATACCCATGGTAAGTATAATACCTCCGATACCTGAAATGGTCAAAGGTATGTTTGAAATTGCAACAACTAAAAGCAAAAGAACAACTTGACCTAAAAGTGCTATACTAGATGTCACTCCTGGAATTCTATAAACTAAAAGCATAAATAGCCATATAAGAATTAACGCAAGTATTCCTGCTTTTATACTCACTTCTAATGCACCTGCCCCTAGTTCAGGAGTTATAAGTCTTACTTCTCCTGATTCTAGACTAAATGGAAGGGCACCTGCTGAAATGAGTCCTGCTAATCTGTTGGCTTCTTCAACGGTATCTTCTCTAAAACCACCTAGTGTTATCCTTGGGTCACTGCCTGCAGGAATAGCAGACTGAACCACTGGTGCTGAAATAAACTGGTCATCTAAAAAGATAGCTATTGGTTGACCTATAAGTCTTTCAGTTGCTTCTTGGAATTTTTTTCCTGCATCGTTGCTTAATTTTAATGCAACGTCCATTTTTCCATTTTCCCCTAATGCAGGTCTTGCCTCTAACACATCGTCTCCTTGAATAATAATTCTTCCAGTAGGAAGGTATTCTCCTGTTTCCGAATTAACTGAATCAGTATCAACTTCCTGAAATGTCAATAATGCTGTATCTCCCAGTTCTGCAAGTGCCTCATGGGGATCAAACTTTGTTTCGCCTCTTTTCCAAGGAATTTCAACGATAACTCTTCCTGAACTCTTTTCAGGAATAACTGATCTATCCAAAATTTGCTTGTTATCCAACCTAAGTTCAATAATTCTTACTATAGTGTCCATCTGATCATCTGTAGGAGTTACTCCTTCAGGTGGAACCAAGGTAGTACGTACACCACCTCTGATATCAATACCAAATCTGATATTTTCCCTGATATTTTTTAACTCAAAATCAGTTCCAGAAATATCAATTCCCATAATTGCTATATACGTTAAAAGACCTATTATCAAAACAATTAAGGCGCTTTTAACTCTATCGCCTGCTTTCATCTGTAAAATTCCCCCTTTTTAAATTTGTCCACATGAAGTTATTATATAACTATACTAATATATAAGTCAATATATATATAATAAGTTATATTTATGGAATTATGTGGCATTTTAGGTTTTTATAGTAAATGAGTACCATTTATTATAAGCTTAAATTCCAATCCCAAATACTTTGCTGCTCTTCTGTTCATTGTCATTCTTTCTAAAAAAATTTCAAAATAGTCCATTACAGGGCATATTTTTGTATCTATCTCAAGTTCTAATATTGCATGCATCTTATAAGAATCAACATAAATTTTTGAGTGTTCTACAGCATAATTTACCCTGTCATGAATATCAAATGTTGTAGTATCCGTATTCCTCACCCTTGTGCGGTGAACATCAGACTTATCTGCTAAAATCAAAGCAGCTGATATAGGACTTACTGCTGTACCAGTGTTTTCGTCATGATTGCCTATAGCAAGCATAATCTCCCCTGCTTCATAACAGCCCATACCCATTTTTGTTAAAATATTATAAGCAAGTATGGCACCTGAATGAGCATGATCTATCCTATTTACTGCATTTCCAATATCATGGAGATATCCTGCAATTTTTGCAAGTTCTACTTTTCTTTCATTAAAACCCAAAGTCTTTAGTATATCACCTGCAGCAGAGGCAACAAGTCCAACATGTCTGTATGAGTGCTCTGTATACCCTAAGCCTTTTAGCTGCTTGTCCGCTATTTCAAGAAAAGTTATTACTTCTTCACATTTCTTTACATCTTCTAGTGTTACAACTCCCATAAAACCTCCTTTAGAAATCTAAATTATTTTTATTCCGCCATTTCTTGAGCCTTTATCCAAAGAGCACATTCAACTCTCTTTTTTTCAAGCTCACAACCCACCTTGTAGGGAACATTTATATCATTATTGAAATTATATGCATTAGCAGCACATCCACCACTGCAATAAAACTTTGCCCAACATTTTTTACACTCATCTTTTGTATATATATTGGATTTTTTAAAATAACTCTGAATATTATTATTGACAACTTTCCCTTGTTTTACATTGCCCATTTTGAATTTTTCATTTCCCACAAACTGGTGACATGGGTATATATCCCCTGTAGGAGTTATTGCTAAATACTCATGCCCTGCTCCACAGCCAGTAATTCTTTTTATAATACATGGTCCCTGGGACAAATCTATCATAAAGTGAAAAAAGTTAAACCACCTGCCATCCTTTCTTCTCTTTACATATTCAAGGGCTAATTTTTCATATTCTAAAAAAGCTTTGGGCAAATGTTCTTCTTTTAATTCAAAGCCTACTCCATCTTTTGATACTACAGGCTCTATGGAAATTTGCTCAAATCCCTCATCTGCCAAGTGCAAAACATCCTCTGAAAAGTCAAGATTTTCACTGGTAAAAGTCCCTCTTACATAGTAATTATCCTGTTTTCGCATCTTTGCAATTTTTTTGTAATTTGGCAATATATCATCATAACAACCTGTACCATCTACCCTTACACGCATTTTATCATTAACTTCTTTTCTTCCATCAATACTTAAAACAACATTGTGCATATTTTCATTTATATACTGCATATTCTCTTCATTAAGGGTAAGTCCATTGGTTGTTATGGTAAACCTGAAGTTTTTGTTATATTCTTTTTCCTTCTGCCTTCCATATGCCACAATTTCTTTTACAACATCAAAATTAATCATTGGCTCACCGCCAAAAAAATCAACTTCAAGATTTTTTCTATTTTTAGAGTTTTCAAGTAAAAAATCAATGGCATATATGCCTACTTCTTTACTCATCATTGTACGGTCCCCACCAAAATTCCCGGTAGAGGCAAAACAATATTTGCACCTTAAATTACAGTCATGGCTTATATGAAGGCATAGAGCTTTTATTACAGGTTCAGTTTCAAAGGAAGGTACATAGTTTTCGTATGGATCTTCTGAATAGAGAAGTTCTTTAGATTTTAGCTCATCAATTTCATTTAAAGCTTCTTCTATATCTTCTTTATCATATTTGTTTGATAGTTTTTTAACAATATCTTCATTTGAATATTCATTATAATAATCCAATATATCAAATGAAATATCATCAAAAACAAATAAAGAACCGCTGTTAACATCAACAACCATATTGCTGCCATGCATTTTATATTTGTGAATCATATCTTTTTATCCCCTCTAATTTAACTTATCCCCTTAAAAAATAACGTATTTTTATCTGCTGATTACAATTATTGAACCCACAATTTTATAAAACAATTTGTGGGTTCAATATAATATGTAATAAGCTTAAAATACTTATTTTTTCTCAAAATTTTAGATTTTGCAATTTTTGAGACATTACAATTATCTGCTTTCACATTTTTGATTTGCTACTGTACATGAAGTTTTACAAGCTGATTGACAAGATGTCTGGCACTCGCCGCATCCGCCTTTTTCCATGCCCTCTTTTAATTTGCCATTGCTTATAACTTTAATATGTTTCATGTTATACCTCCTATGCTTTAATTAAAAATATTTGTTTAAATTTTAAGCACATTTAAAATCTATGCAAGCTTTTATGAAAACTTACAAATAGCATTATAGCATAAATTTTAGCCATTGAAAAGAATTAACACATAAATTTTAACTTCTAATTTTTTTTAAAATTTCACAAAAATAATGAGGAAGTGGAGCTTCAAACTCCATATATTCATTTTTGGAAGGGTGTACAAACCCCAATTCCTTTGCATGAAGTACCTGACCTTCAATGGGGTATTTTTCCTTCTTTCTTCCATAAACACCATCGCCAATAATGGGATGTCCAATATAAGACATATGTACACGTATCTGATGGGTCCTTCCTGTTTCTAATGTGGCCTTAATATATGTTGTATCTTTAAATCTCTCTATAACTTTAAAATGAGTAACAGCTCTTTTTCCCCTTTCAGTATTTACAGTCATCTTTTTTCTGTCAACAGGATGCCGTCCAATAGGTGCATCAATTTTTCCCAAATCTTCTCTTACAACTCCATGAACAACAGCGTGATAAACTCTTTTTATATCATGATTTTTAAACTTTTCAGAAAGTATTTCATGAGTGCTGTTATTTTTTGCCACAATAAGAATCCCGGAAGTGTCCTTATCAATTCTGTGAACTATCCCTAAACGCATTACTCCGTTTATATCAGATAAATTTTCCCCACAATGTGCCATGAGTGCATTAACCAATGTACCTGAGTAATTTCCTGCTGCCGGATGGACAACCATCCCTTTTGGCTTATTAACAACAAGTATATCCTCATCTTCGTACAATACTTGAATTTTTATGTCCTCTGCCACAATCTCAGGTTCTTTCTGGTTGGGGATATTCAGTATTATCTGGTCCCCTTCTTCTATCTTATAATTTGCCTTTACAGTATTTCCATTTACCAAAACATTTTTATCCTTCAAAAGCTTTTGAATATATGATCTTGAAAGGTCACTAACTTTATTAGAGAGCCATATATCAATTCTTATTCCCTTTTCTTCTGAATGAAAAACTATTTTTCCCATACTACCCCATTCCAAAACTATAAACTATTATGCCCTTCATCTTCTTTATAAATAAAAAATATATAAATTGCTAAAATAGCAGTTCCAACTGTAATAAAAGAATCTGCTACATTAAATGCAGGAAAATTATACGAAAAAATATAAAAATTTAAAAAATCAACTACACCCTCAGGTCTTAGTACCCTGTCAATAAGGTTTCCAATTGCCCCGCCAAGAATCATTGAAATAGCAAGTCTTAGTACTTTATTGTCATTTTTATACATGTAAACAGCTAAAATTATTGATACAATTACAGTCATTATAATAAAAAAAAGTGTCCCGTTTTGCATAATTCCCCATGCTGCACCTTTGTTTCTCCAATGGACAAGATAGAAAAATTCTTCTATCACTTTTATACTTTTTCCTAATTCAATATTCATTATTACCAAATATTTTGTAAATTGATCAAGTAAAACTGCAAATATAATTATCAAAATCCAAATCATATCCCTAAAATATCCTCTCTTTAATATCATTAAAATTATATATGTCTTAGAAGTAACTGTCAATACTAAGGGATATACGAAAAATGAACCCGTCCAGCCAAAGCCAGACAGGTTCATTAAAGAAATTTATTTCATTATTTCATAATACCCTTTGCTGTGTTTTGGCTGTAAACAGTAAATACATTGCCTTCCTGGTCTTTATAAATCAAATAAGCTCTTGCGTACCATATATCTTCTGCTGCCACATTTATTTTTCGTACATAGAACTGATCTGTAGAGTCATTATGAATTCTTCCCCTTAAAATGTTTTCAGTTTCCAGCGTAATTTCATCTGCATAATCAGCTCCTGCCTTTAGAAGTATTACTCCACTTTCTATCAATGTATAATCTTCTCCTATACTTCGATTAGCTACAAAAATCATTGATTTATCATCGCTGTTTACAATCACATCTTCTGACAATGTTATAAAAGGCGCTGTATCCACAGTTTCTGTTTCTTCCACAAAAACAGCAGTTAACACTATATCCTTTTTAGGCATGAAGAAGGAAAATTCAACATCTATGCTTACTTTTCTTCCATCCATAGTCCAGTGACTAAACTTCATTCCCGTATCTTCTTCATTTGCTACCACTTTAACAGGCATGTCAAATTTATATTCTCCTGTTGTTTCTCCTGTGGACAAAGTTCCTCCTTCAACTGTTATAACGTATTTATCCGACAATCTCTTAAATACAGGGGAAATTATCATGTTTGATGTTACATTGCTAAAGTCAGTATCCCATCCCACAAATTGGTACCCTGTCATAGCAGGCTCTTTTGGTGGTATAGCAGATTGATTTTTACTTACATTGGTTGACTTTAATATCCTACCGCCTCTATCTTTAAATACAACGGTAAATTCATTAGTTTCTTCTGTTACCTTTTTATAAAAGACTGCTTTTATATTTTCCCCTGCTGTAATTATAGTTTTGTAAACAGGATTTGTAGAAATCAACCTTCCTGTATTAACTTCTTCCCAATATGCAAATTCTGAAGAAGTATCAGGTATAGCTGTTAATTTTATTTTTGTTCCATATTCAAAACTGTCCTTATAATTTTGTGGAAGATTCATAACTTCATCATTTAGCCTTATTTCTCCACTTCCCACAGCAGTAACTTCTAACAATCTCTTTGACTTTTCCTCTTGGGTAAATCCAACTGCAAAATATGAAAAACCGTCGACTTTTCCTTCAAAGTTCATAATACTTCTGCCGTCTTTTTCTTCATAGCTGATGTTTTGGGTTATATCAGTATATTTTCCGTCCGTTATATGATAAAGTCTTAAATTGTTTTTATGTTTTTCATACCCTGTTATGTCATAGCTTATTTCTACTATTGAATCTCCTTCAATATCTGCTGTAGTTGTAACACCATAGTAAACAGGTAAAAATGTTTTGCCTTCTGTCTCTATCTCCTTTACATT
>JAAYTS010000231.1 GCA_012517995.1 Clostridium sp. | reverse complement strand
TCTATAATATTGATAATGGAGAAAAATTAGCATCTATAACTGTCATGGCTGGTGAAATAAATAAAGTTGAAGATATTGATATAACAGGAGTTAAAAAAATAGGCTTTGCAGCAAATGGAATTCAAATTAGCGGCGCTGATAACACTGACCGGGCATATTTCTTTAATCCTACTGTAGAATAATTATATAAATACATAAAGAAATAGCACCATTTAAAAGATGGTGCTATTTCTTTTAAATTTTCTCCGAACATATGTTTGATTTGTTTTGTTTTTCGTGATATAATTTATTTATAAATTATACCAACAACTAACCTGGTTTGGAGATGATGAGTTTTTATGGAACTTCAAGAAAAGCTTAAAATTTTATCAGCTGCTGCAAAATATGATGTGTCCTGTTCTTCCAGCGGAAGTTCCAGGCAAAATACAAAAGGCGGAATTGGCAACGGTGCATTAAGTGGTATTTGCCACAGCTGGGCTGATGACGGAAGATGTATTTCCCTTTTGAAGATCCTTCTTACAAATTACTGTGTTTATGACTGTGCCTATTGTGTAAACAGAATATCAAATGATGTTCCAAGGGCTACTTTTACCCCAAAAGAAGTTGCGGATCTTACTATTAATTTTTATAAAAGAAATTACATAGAGGGGCTTTTTTTAAGCTCTTCCATTATAAAAAACCCAAACTACACCATGGAACTTCTGTATGAGTCTGTCCGGCTTTTAAGGGAAGAATACCGCTTTAACGGCTATATACATATAAAAGCCATTCCGGGTGCTGATCTTAGGCTTATTGAAGCAACAGGACTCTTGGTGGACAGAATGAGTGTAAACATCGAGCTTCCCTCCAATAGCAGCCTTAAAATTTTAGCACCCCAAAAAGAAAAGCAATCAATACTAAAGCCCATGTCCTTTATTACATCAAAAATAGTTGAAAAAAAAGATGAAAGAAAACTTATAAAAAAAGCTCCTAGTTTTGTTCCTGCTGGTCAAAGTACTCAAATGATTGTAGGGGCAAGTCCTGAAAATGATTTAAGCATTATACGTCTTTCTGAAAAATTATATCAACACTATAAATTAAAAAGGGTGTACTACTCTGCATATGTACCAGTTAATTCATCAAGCCCAAATCTTCCTGCAATAAACACACCCCCGCTACTAAGAGAGCACAGGCTTTATCAGGCAGATTGGCTTTTAAGATTTTATGGATTTAATGCAGACGAGCTTTTAGATGATAAAACACCAAATTTTGATATGGGGCTAGATCCAAAAGCCAACTGGGCTCTTAATAATTTAGACCTTTTCCCTGTGGAAATAAACAAAGCTGACCTTGAAATGCTCCTTCGTATTCCAGGTATAGGAGTTCGTTCTGCCTACAAGATTTTAAAAGCACGAAAGGTAAAAGCATTAAATTATGATGACCTTAAAAAAATGGGAATAGTTTTAAAGCGAGCCAAATTTTTTATTACATGTAAAGGCAAGTACAATGGAGGATTAGATATAGATAACAAACTTATAAGATATGCCCTTACAGACAATGTTAAAACTTATGATGTCAATACTAAATGGGAACAGATTTCTCTTTTTCCCATGATTGATAAAATTCCCACAGCAAATGATAATTTTATGAGTATAACAGGTGAGATATAATGATATTTTATTATTATGATGGAAGTTTTGAAGGGCTTTTGACAGCTATATATGAAGCATACTACAGGAGAGAATCTCCAACTATTATGCCAGAACAAAAGAATATACAATTGCAGTTGTTTTCAACAAATGTAAAAATTGAAACTTCAGAGGAAAAGGCATCAAAGGTATATGAAGCCATACATAAAAAAATATCCTACAATGTATTAAAGAATGTGTACCATGCATATCTTTCAGAAAATGAAGGTATTAGCCAGCACATATTTAAATACTTAAAACTTGCTTTTAAAGTGGGGAAAAAAGTGGATTATCACTTAACAGACGAAAATGTGCTAGCTGTACATAATGCAGCTAAATCAGTTCAAAGAGAAAGGCATCTAATATTGGGTATATTGAGGTTTAAATGCCTCCATGAGGATTTATACTATGCCTCCTATGAGCCTGACCACAATATAACTGCCCTTTTGGTTTCACATTTTTCCAAAAGGCTTTCAAACCAATGCTGGATAATACATGATGTAAAAAGAAATATCGCAGCTGTGTACAACAAAAACAATTGTATCATTACAGATTTGCCGGGAGAAATTAGCGGTCAGCCAATAGTTAAAACAGATGAGTATGAAACTCTGTTTAAGGAGTTTTTTGAAAGTATTTGTATAAAGGAAAGAATTAATCCTAAACTTCAAAAACGGTTCCTCCCAAAAAGATATTGGAAACACCTTGTTGAAATGAGTCAGGAAGCAAATTCCTGACTCATTTTCCCTGTTAATTTTTCCAGATTATTTTGTAAACTTTCATTACTCCTCTATACCAAAGAAAAGATAGCCAAAAAACTGTCCTTCACTTTTAAGGGATCTAATCCTGTAAGAAAGCAACCCTTTACGCTCAAGTTCTAATATTACATCTTCACTTCTTTTTTCATTATACTCAACATAAGTAAGAACGCCTATTTCCTGAATACCATCGACAAATTTATTGTTACCGTGACCGTATGAATCATTTAAACATTCCACTTTACTGTTTAAAAACCTAGTGTCAGCAATATTTGCTAACGCTTAAGAGATTTATAACCAATTCTGTAAAACTTTTAACTATCATAAAAAAACCCCCCTTGAAATAATTAATATTATATACTTAAACAAAATTCTAGATTATTATATATGAATTTCCATAAATAATCAATACTTATATCAAAAAATGTAATTTTTTTTATTATGTCAATATATAAACAAAAAAATAAGGCAAGGGAAAAACCTTGCCTGTTTTTACAATAACTCTTTTCTAAGCTGTGCCGCCGGCTTATATGACAAATATGAAAGTGGCACGTCAAATACTGTTTTTGCCCCAATGTGCCCTTCATTATACATAGTATACGCCGCTCTTGCATATGCTACTAAAATACTGGATGTAAACTCAGGATTGCTGTCAAGTTTTATGGAAAACTCTACAATTTGCTTATTGCCTTCTCCTGTAACAGCAGTATGTATGACTCTTCCGCCATGGGGCATTGCTGAATGATTTTTCTTTAGCTCTTCTTCTGAAATAAAATGAACCACCGTTTCATAATCTGAAAAATAATTTGGCATGGATTTTATTTCATTCTCTATTTTCTCTTTTTCTGCTCCCTCTTCTGCCACAACAAAACACTCTCTCAAATGCTTGTCCTTATTGCTAAGCTCCGGCCACAATCCTGCTCTTACCTTTTCAAGTGCTTCTTCTTTAGGTATTGTGTACTGAACACCGTTCTTTACACCTTCCACTCTTCTTATTGCATCAGAATGTCCCTGACTGACACCTTTACCCCAAAAAGTATATCCTACCCCGTCAGGCAGTATCGCCTCTGTTAGCATCCTGTTCATTGAAAAAAGCCCTGGATCCCATCCTACAGAAATAATTCCAATCTTTTTACTGGATTTTGCAACAGCATCCATGGTTTCAAAGTATTCTGGAATTTTAGCATGAGTATCAAAGCTATCCACAGTATTAAACATTTTGAGAAATTCAGGTCCCTGTTTTGGTAAATCTGAAGAAGACCCTCCACAAAGAATCATTACATCAATTTTATCTGTATACTTTACTGCATCATCAACATGAAGAACTTTAACATTTGGATCATTTATCTTTACAGTCCCAGGATCTCTTCTGGTAAACACTGCAACTAATTCTATATCAGGTGTTTTTTTAACGGCGGTTTCTACACCTCTTCCTAAATTCCCATATCCTACAATACCAATTCTAATTTTTTTGCTCAAAATAACTCCTCCCAACCTTAGCTCATGTCTAATATTGCTAATTTAACAACACCATATTTGTATAATTAAAAATATATGCAAAATATTATACCATAAAAAGTCAAAGTTTGCACATT
>JAAYTS010000230.1 GCA_012517995.1 Clostridium sp. | reverse complement strand
TGGCTTTTTAGTTTCTCCCACTTTTTTCTCCGAGCTTTTTTCTTTAATACTATGCTATCGCTGATAGCTGTACTAACATTAGAATCTTGCATATAAACACTCTCCTAAATAATAAACTAACTACCCATGTGGCAATATCTTAAAATTATATATAAATCTTTTTATTTTCTACACAATCCCTACCGATAACTCAAAGTCATCACATCTTTTTACAAATAGGGGAAGGTATTTTAAAATGTAATACCTTCCTCTATTTGTTTTTTAAAGGTTAAATAGTTTTAGCTAAAGTTTATACAAAATATACTTTTGCTGTATAATAACTATTTACTCCATTCTTCTTTTCTTCTCTGAATACCTTCATTTATGTGATTTTCAAAGAGTTCTATATCTAATTCTTCATGCATCTTAACGAATTCTTCCCATTTTTCTTCAAATTGGCTTGGGTCAGATGATATTATATCTGGTAAATGTTCAAATGCATAGTCTTGCATCTGCTGTGAAATAAGAGCTGGATCACTGTTAGTTGGTATGTTGATTGACCAAGCTGGGAAGTAAATTGGGTTTTCAGGTGGTTCAGAGTGTAACTGTCCCTGAGTTTCAACTCCATATCCCCTAAGCATTTCTTTTTCAGGTTCTGTCAATCCGTCAAAATATTCTATTGGCTGCATTCCTGGTGATGTTGCGTTGCCATCAGAATATGAACCTTCCATTTTTGGTAAATACTCAAATAAGTCATCTGCTTTATTTCTAAGCTTCCAATCAGGACTTTGCTGTTCTTTTCTCATTTCATCATTTCTATAATATAGTCCATCTTCGTTAACAAGATAGTCTATACCCTCTTCACCCCACTGAAGAAGTTTTTGCCATTTTTCATCTAATAAGCTTTCAAATAACTTCATTACTCTGTCAGGATCTTTACAGCTTGTAGTTATAGCAAAACCACTGTTAACATTAAGCTCTGGACGAGTCAAATACCAATCTTTTATGCTCTTATCGTGTACAATTGGAACTGGCATATACATTCTTTCATATTTTCCTTGTTGGTGTAGAGCTTCGTTTGCCTTATTAAAGCTCCAACGCTGGTCAAAAAGTCCTAAAACAGTTCCACTTGCAAGCTTTTGTATATATTGGTCAAAGTCAATAACAAAACTCTCTGGATCCACTATACCTTTATTGTACATTTCATTAAGCTTTTTAAAGTATTTTTTTGAAGTTTCTTTGTGCTGATAAACTTCAGCTTTAAGAGTATCTTGATTTACCATAACAATACCGTCATTAGGATGTCCTGCAAGATGAGATGGAGCATTTCTTAAAGTCCAGTCTCTTCCACGGTCTGTTAAAATAAGGAATCCTATTGTGTCCTGTCCATCAATTTGTGGATATTTTTCCACATACCTTTCTATAATATCAAAGTAGTCATCTAGTGTAGTGATTTCTGGATAACCAAATTCTTTTAGTACTTCGATTTGAATCCAGAACGCAGGACCCCAGTTTTCATTTTGATAAACTGTGCCGTAGTGCACTCCATAGTTTGGCATAATGTACACATGACCATCATCATGTTTTATTCTATTGATTAAATCTCCATAATGTTTATTAAGATTTGGATAGTTTTCTGCATCGTTGATGTATTTTTCTAGTGGAATAAACGCTCCTGCATCAATGAACTGATTTGCTTCATTAGACTGTACACCTATAAGATCGGGATATTCCCCACCTGCTGTCATTGTTCCAACTCTTTCTCCTATTTCTCCCACAACATATTCAAATTTAAATTCAACGCCAAATTCTTCTTTAATCTTTTGATAAATTCTGTTGTCTTTTGTGGGATTGGTTCCAGCACGGCTGATAAATGCACTTATTGTAACAGTATCAGTTCCTTTAGAACCTCCATCGTTGTTATTAGATGAGCCTCCATCGCCGTTGTCTTTCTTACAGCCTGCTAATGCAAAAGATAATGCAAGTACTACAGAAAGACAAATGATCAACAATTTCTTGCTATTTTTCATTGTTTTTCCCCCTTAGTGATAATTTGTACATTGCTTTAAAAAAGCTTATGTACTACTTGATTTTATTATACAATTATTTATCGGATTTTTGATTTCACAAATTAAAGATGTATACCCTAAAAATTAAACTTTTATTTATAACTTATTAAATCTATAATAAAAGAAATGATTTTATGTAAATATGCAGAGCCTTTTTTTGTAAAGCACTCCACACATTGTACTTCCAATGGAAATTGTTACTCTTTCGGTGTTTTTATTAGATTATCATCTTAATAAGTTGTAAATTTAAATTTTGTTTTTATAGTCAGCAGGTTTTGTTCCTGTATTTTTTTCAAAATATTTTAAAAAGGCATTGTAGCTTGAATATCCCACTTCTCTTGCTATTTCAGACATTTCCATTGTTGTCTCTTCTAAAAGTCTCTTTGCTTCATCTATTCTCAATTGATGTACATAATCACTAAACCTCATTCCAAATATTTTTTTGAATAATTGTCCAAGATATACAGGATTTACGTAAAGTTCTTTTGACATTTCTTTTATGGTAATTGACCTTTTGTAATTTTCCTTTATATACTCTTCTATTCTATGAGTATTTTCATCAAGGGTCTTTTTATTTTCCTTCCCTAACACCCTGCAACAATGCTTACAGTGATGTATAACAGCTTTTTTTACTTGAAAAATTGAATTTTCTTTATTTTCTAATTCTGATATGTCAATTTTTAATTCATCTTCTTCACCTATATTTCCTATCATTTTATTACTGCGATAAATGATATTGTTAACATAAATATGTATTATTTCAGGATCTATTAATTTCTTTTTAAAAAATTCAAACTCTTTTTGTATAATTTTCTCCACCTTTTCTTCATCAACTTCTTCTATTGCCTGAAGAACTGAATTAATAAATTCACTATTTAAAAAATTATAGTTAAAATTGGTGTTTTTAACTGAGTGATAAAAAACTATACTGTTTAAATCAGAATAAAAACTGCATTTTAATGCTTCTAGTGAAGTATTATAAGCCTTTTTTATCTCTTTTAAATTTTTTATATGAGTACCTACAGAAATTTGATACTCAACGCCATAGGTTTTTTTTATGGGTTCTGCTATTTCGTTTAATATATTTTTGATATGTCTGTAATTTGGTTTGTCATCAAAAATTCCTATAAACAAACCAAAAGTATTTGCATTATGGTTAATAACAAATAACTCTTTATTATTCTCTATTGATGAATTGGCAATGCTTCTCATATATTCTGCAACTGCATTTAAATCTTTCTTTTCATGGTTATCAGCACAACTCGGCATTATCCTTAGTAAGGCATAATACCACACCTTTGCAGCATCTTTATTAAAAGTAGAATTATAAATGTTTAAAAGTTCATCATAGCTTCCATCTTTTTGAGTTAGTTTTTTAATTAAACTGCTTATTGACATGTGGGCTTCTTCTGTTTTTTGTAGTTTACTTTCCTTTTCTTTTTTAATTTCAGTATAAAGCTCTAATAGCACCTGCTGCATTTCTTCTTCAAATACAGGTTTTAATAGATAATGCTTCACACCAAATTCCATAGCTTTTTTAGCATATTCAAATTCACTATATCCACTTAATATTATAAATTTTATATTGCTGTCTATTCTCTTCTTTACAAGAGATATAAGCTCTAGTCCATCTAATACAGGCATTCTGATATCTGTAACCACTACATCAGGCTTTGTCTTTCGTATTATAGATATAGCTTCTTCGCCATCTTCCGCCACGCCACATATTTTATATCCTATTTTTTCCCATTTAATAATGTTTTTCATACCTTCTATAGCCAGAGGTTCATCATCTACAAGTAAAACCTTTAACATTTTAAGGCAACCTCCTGTATTAATTTTTTCAACACTTGTTACATATCCTTTGTATGAGCTAAATCAGAAAGTTTGCTTTCAAGTGGAATTATAAAGCTTACATTTGTACCCTTATCCTTTTTGCTTTCGATAAAAAATTTGAAATCTTTGCCGTAATATAACTTAAGCCTTCTATATACATTTCTTATGCCAATACTTCCTGTTGTATATATATCCTCCTCTAAATTCATTAATATTTCTGCTACTTTTTCTTCTGAAATACCTATGCCGTTATCTTTTACAGATATTTTTAAGTTCTTTTCAAAATCCTCTTCATAAAGCTTCACTTCAACAATAATATTTCCCTGTCCTTTTATATTCTGTATACCATGTTTGCACGCATTTTCCACCAAGGGCTGTATGCTCATTTTAGGAATTTTAAAATTGCGTACATCATCATCTATCAATATATCATATTTAAATTTTTCACTAAAACGAAATTTCTCTATTTTAAGATACATTTCTGTAAAACATATTTCTTCTTCCACTGTAACCAAATCATCTTTCCAGCTAAGAAGTCTTCTTAGGGTCTTTGAAAGATATTTTATTACGTCAATTATTTCTGTATAATTATTTTTTACACTTACAATTAGCATGGCATTTAGAGTGTTAAATAAAAAGTGTGGATTCATCTGACTTTGAAGAAAATTAATTTCAGCCTGTACTCTTTCTAACTCTAAATCTCTCTTTTGAACTTCCAGCTTGTAAATATCATTTATAAGGTTGTTTATTCTTATGGCCATTTTGTTAAACTTTCTTATAAGCTGCCCAATTTCATCCTTTCCCTCATTTAAAATTATTAAGTCTAATTGTCCATCTCCAAACTTTGATATATGATTTGAAAGCCTTTTTATTCTATAATTATATGAACTTAATATTATCCAAACTAAAATACCTGAAACAAGCATACTGATAAAGGCCAACAGCAGTATAAAATTTCTAGACTGTTTCATTGCCATATATACTTTTTCTTCGTTTGGGACTCCTATAAGCCTCCAGCCTTTCATGTACAAAGCTTCCCCAAGTTTGTGGTCAAGTAAAAGTTCTTCTTTATCAAAGGGTAAATCATCAAAATTTATAAAATTATATGCATCATTATCTTCATATATATATTCTTTAGAAGATAAAACCACTCTTCCTTCATTATCAACTACATATAAACTTAAATAGTCCTCTTCCCTTTTTAAAGTATCACGAATCCAAACTGTATCAATATCAATTCTAAGCACTCTGTCATGCATTCCCCTTTGATATCCGTCCATAGTCCTTATAAGACTTAAAAATTCTTTATATTTACCCTCACCATATTCCCTGGGTTCAACAAAGGCATATAGCACAGGTCTTCCATCAACTTCTTTATTCTTCTTATACCAGGAACTTTCTCTGATTTCATCATCAATTACAATAAAATGTCCTCCAGAATCTATTGTTTTATTGGATGTGTATATTGTTATATTTGAAATATTTCTATAAATAGCCAGATACCTTCCAGTTCTTTCTCTTAATGAGCTGATAAAAACACTGTAATACTCACCTTTTTCATAAAACCTGTCCAATTCCCTATATATATCTGCATCAGTATATATGGAATGGCTAACTGCAACACTCTCTCTTATTACATTTACAATATCAGTTTTTGCTCTTTCGTAAGAAATTTTAAAGTTTTCTTCTTCCCTTTCCCTTACAGTTTTTGATAAGCTATTTAGAAAAATTAAATTCACCGTGAGTATAGGAATTATTACACAAAAAATACTTATTAAAATAAATTTAATATTAATGGGTATATCATCGATTTTGTTGAAAATACGTAACCTTAACCTCACCAAACCCCGCCTTTTCTCTTTAAACAGAATATCCTCTAGTATTTATGCAAACTAATTAGAAAATCATTTTTAAATTCCGATGGAGAAAAATTTGTAAAGCTTTTAAATTTAGACGTAAAATATTCAGTACTGCTGTATCCTACGCTTCTTGCCACATCAGATATTTTCATATTTGTTCTTCTAAGAAGTTTTTTAGCTTCCTCTATTCTCACCTGGTGTAAATATTCATTAAACTGCATTCCTGTAACTTGCTTAAACTTCCTGCCAATGTATACAGGATTAACATAAAGATGTTTGCCTATTATTTTTAAATTTATATCTTTATTATAATTTTTATTAATATAGTGCTTCATTTCGGCTATAATGTCCTTTGAATTACTTTTTGTGATGGAATCTATATATTGTCCTAAAAATATGCACAAATTAGTTGCTTCTTTTTTAAGTTCTTCTATGGTGGATTTCTCTATCTTTTTGTTAAAATCCATTAATTTTTTGGTAAATTCCTGTACATTACCCTTCATTTCCTGCACATATCTTATAAATTCCAATTCTAAATTTTCTATATAAATTTTTATCAACTCTGGTGCTGTAAGGTCTTTTGAAAAACCATGAAATAAGTTTTTTATTGTTCTTTTTATTCCATCAGTATCATTTTCTTTAATATAGCTTTTTAACTCATCGATGTCTATTTCAAATAATTTATGATTCATGGATATATCTTTAATGTTTTTATATAAAATAATACTTCCTATATCTTTAAAAAACTTATAACTTATAGCTAAGTCAACTTGTTTATAAAGGTCTGCAAGAAATTTTATGCCAGCCACCGAATCGCTTATTGCAATTGAAACACTAAAATCCAAGTTTTTTTCAATAATTTCTTTTAAATCTTTTGCATATTCGCAAATTGTATTGTAAATATCCATGCTATTAGAAATTAAAATGCAAAACCTGTTTAAATCATCTTCAAAAACTTTTAAATCAAATTTATTATCCATACTGCTGTTAATTATCTTTTTTATTTTTTCCCTTATTTCACGAAGTTGGATTTCATCACAATCACTCATCCACTTATCAAAATTATCAATTTCTAAAAGCAGCATTTTAATTTCTTCATTTTCATCTAACTCCAATATAAAATTTGCACGTTTTATATCTGAATCTGTAGCCTCACCTTTTAGTATGGTATTTATAGCACTTTCAGCCACAAAAGATAATTGTTTATTTCTAGATTCTTCATCTTTTCTTTCCTCTAAAATCTGACGGCTTACTTTTTTTACTGCCTGGTTTAATTCATCCTCATCTAATGGTTTTAAAATATAGCTGTTTACGCCATATTGCATTGCACTTTTGGCATATTCAAACTCATCATATCCACTTAATATTATAAATTTAGCTCTTATATTTGAGTCCTCATAAACTGATTTAATAAGCTTTATACCATCCATTACAGGCATTTTTATATCTGTAACTACCAAATGAGGATTGCATGTTTTGATTATTTCTAAAGCGTCTTCACCATTTGAAGCTTCACCACAAATTGAAAAGCCATATTTTTCCCAGTCAACCATAATTCTAAGCCCTTCAAACACATAAGGCTCATCATCCACAAGCAATACCTTCAACAACTATTTCACCTACTCAATACAATTATACATTAAGTGTACAATTTTTATAATATTTTATCAATGTTATATTTTAAAAATTTACATAACTCTGCATTTATTATCTTAATTTTCATTTCTCTAAAAATCTCCAAAAATTCTCTCCAAATAAATTATTTACATCCCTTTCTATTTTATCTACTGATATTTCATAGCCTTCAGACATTAAATCGTTGTATTTATTAACTAATACATCTGCTATAACTTTTTTTGAATGCTCCCATTTG
>JAAYTS010000229.1 GCA_012517995.1 Clostridium sp. | reverse complement strand
TCTGTAAACGTAAATCCCGCAGCCGTTCAGGATTTTTCCTGCTTCGACTACGGGATTTTGGAACGGACTTTATTTTTATGGAGCGAACTTTATTTTAATGGAGTCAACTTTATTTGAATTATACAATAATCAACTTTATTTTACCCTGCCTCTACTCAACAGTCACGCTCTTTGTCAAATTTCTTGGCTTATCTACATCGCATCCCTTAACCACTGCCATGTAGTATGCAAAAAGCTGCAATGGAGTTACTGCTGCAATAGGAGCTATAAAAGCATCAACATCCGGTATTGTGAAAACCTCATCTGCAACTTTATGAACCTGTTCATTACTCTCTCTTGCTATTGCTAAAACAACTGCCCCTCTTGCTTTAACTTCCTTTATATTACTTATCATTTTATCCATAAGATCATCTTGGGTCATAGGACATACAACCAATGTGCCATCTTCAATAAGGGCAATGGTTCCATGTTTTAATTCTCCTCCTGCATATGCTTCAGAATGTATATAAGATACTTCTTTAAGCTTTAAAGAACCTTCCATAGAAAGTGCATAGTCAAGGCCTCTTCCAATAAAGAATATGTTTTTTACATTACAGTGTAAAGACGCAAATCTCTGTATCGCTTCTTTATTTCCTAATATATGTTCTATAGCATCAGGAATTTGCTCAAGACCTTCTATTATTTTTTTATACTGTTCATCATCCATACAGCCTCTTTTATATGCCAAATCCAAAGTTAAAAGATAAATTACACAAAGTTGTGCATTATAAGCCTTAGTTGAAGCAATTGCTATTTCTGGTCCAGCCCAAGTGTATAAAACATCATCTGACTCCCTTGCAATTGTACTTTCTACAACATTAACTATAGAAATTACTCTTGCTCCCTTTTTCTTTGCTTCTCTCAAAGCAAATAAGGTATCTAATGTCTCACCTGACTGACTTATTATAATAACTAAATCCTTATCTGTAACAATAGGATTCCTATACCTAAATTCAGAAGCAACATCTACTTCCACTGGAATTCTTGTTGTCTTTTCTATTATATATTTACCTACAACACCTGCATGATAAGCTGTTCCACATGCAACAATGTGTATTTTCTCAATATTTTTAACATCCTCTTGGGTTAGTTTTATATCATCTAATACTACTTTTCCATTTTTTATTCTAGGACCTATTGTATCCCTTATCACTTTTGGTTCTTCACACATTTCTTTCATCATAAAGTGTTCATAACCTGCTTTTTCTGCAACAGCAACATCCCAGGTTACTTTAAACACATCTTTTTTTACCTCAACACCATAATTATTATAAACTGTAACTTTGTCAGCAGTTAACGCTACAACTTCTTTATCATCTAAAATATAAACATCTCTTGTATGCTCTAATATAGCAGGAATATCCGATGCTATATAATTTCCCTCTTTTCCAAGTCCTACTACTAAGGCACTGTCCTTCTTTACTGCCACAAACATATCCGGACAATCGGTACATATAACCCCAAGTGCATATGAACCTTCCATTTCATTTAAAGACTCTATAACCGCTTTTACCAGATCACCTTTATAATTGTATTCAACTAAATGACCTACCACTTCACTATCTGTTTCAGAAACAAATTCATAGCCTTTAGACTCTAAAAATTCTTTTAACTCTAAGTAATTCTCTATTATACCGTTATGTACAACGGCTATCTTACCTGACTTACTAACATGGGGATGAGAATTTAAATCACTAGGTTTTCCATGAGTTGCCCATCTGGTATGACCTAGCCCCATAAAGCCCTTAGGATAGTTTACGGAAATTTTCTCCTCTAAAGATGCAAGTTTTCCTTTGCATTTTAATACCGTCAATTCTTCATTACCTAAAACAGCTACTCCTACAGAATCATAACCTCTGTATTCTAACTTTTTAAGACCATTTATAAGTATCGGTGCTGCCTCTTTATTACCTATATATCCAACTATTCCACACATAAATACATCTCCTTTACATTGTATAAAATCTTTAAAATACGCCCCTTCCAAGCTAAGTTCTAAAACCTTAGCCCTATTTATTATAATATAAATTTTCCGAACTTTTACCCAAGTCTTTCCTCTATTACCTTTGCCAATTCTTCCGCCTTCCTGGTAATATATTCTTGGTCTTTTCCTTCAATCATAACTCGTATAAGTGGTTCTGTACCAGAAGCCCTTATTAACACCCTGCCTTCACCATGAAATTCTTCTTCTAATTTTTTACACATATCACAAACCACTTCATCTTCAAGATATGAGTTCTTTTTCTCATTTTTAACTTTTGCATTTCTTAGAACCTGTGGTAAAACTTGCATCAAAGAGGCAAGCTCCGATAGTTTTTTTCCTGATGATTTTAAAACTTTTAAAAGCTGTACACCCGTCAAAAGTCCGTCTCCCGTGGTGTTATGTTCTAAGAATATAATGTGCCCTGACTGTTCACCACCAAGTACATATCCATTTTGGAGCATGTTTTCTAAAACATATCTATCTCCAACTTTTGTCTTAGCGATATTTAAATTTTCTCTTTTAGCCATCATGTCAAGACCTAGATTACTCATAACAGTAGCAACAATTGTATCTTTTGAAAGCTTCCCTTTTTCCTTTAAATCCAGACCAATAATTGCCATTATTTGATCTCCATCTACAAGATTGCCCTTTTCATCTACTGCAAGAACCCTGTCAGCATCTCCGTCAAAGGCAAGGCCAATGTCTGCACCACTCTTTTTAATAAAATCCATAATATTTTCCATATGTGTAGAGCCACAATTTTGGTTTATATTAATTCCATCTGGTTTATCGTTCATAACAACAACTTCTGCTCCTAATTCCTCAAGTGCTTTTGGTGCTGCCTTAAATGCTGCTCCATTAGCACAATCTATTACAACTTTCAATCTCTTAAAATCGCCTTCAACGGTACTTTTTATGTAACTAACATAATCATCCACTGCATTTTCTACTGTAGTTTCAGTTCCTAATTTATCTCCTATGGGAAGAGAAATTTCTTCAGAATTATTAAGAATAATTGATTCTATCCTTTCCTCTATCTCATCTGACAATTTAAAACCTTTATTATTGAAAAACTTGATTCCATTAAATTCAAAAGAGTTGTGAGAAGCAGAAATAACAACACCTGCATCTGCTTTATAATGTCTAACAAGATATGCCACAGCTGGAGTGGGAACCACACCAAGATATACAGCATTTGCTCCCACAGAACAAAGACCTGCCACAAGGGCTGATTTTAGCATATCTCCTGATATCCTTGTATCCATACCTACAAGTACCTTAGGTCTGCTGTTTAACTCAGAAGTCAAAACATAAGCTCCTGCCTGACCTAATTTATACGCTAATTCCGCAGTTAAATCCTTATTTGCTACACCTCTTACACCATCAGTTCCAAAAAGAATTCCCAATACATTCATCCCCTCTACCTTTTATGTTAGTTTGACGGGTGTATTTACTGTTAATGTATCAGTTCCCTTTAGGTTATTAAATACTCATTTTCCAGAACTCATACTCATTTATACACCTTATATACACTCTTTTTAAGGATTATTCCTATTTAAAAGTATAATATATAATATACACTAAGTAAATACCATGACCCTTATTTACATTTTATACTTTTTTATAACACTTTTTTCATAGCACTTTAATTATAGCCCTTTAATTCAAGGAAAATTTTCATTTGAATAAGTTTCCATTATCTTTTCTGCTATTCTTATACCGTCTACAGCAGCACTTACTATGCCGCCAGCATAACCTGCTCCTTCTCCTGCAGGATAAAGCCCATTTATACCCAAAGCCTCTAAGTTATCATCCCTTGGTATTCTAACCGGTGAAGAAGTTCTGGTTTCAACTCCTGTTAAAACAGCATCTTCCATGCCAAATCCATTTATCTTTGAATCAAAAAAATCTATAGAGTTTTTTAATAAGCTTGTAACATAGGGCGGAAGACATAAATTAATATTTGAAAACTTTGTATTTCCCATATATGAAGGTTTAACACTTCCTAATTTCCTGGTCACCCTGTCATTTACAAAGTCTCCCAATCTTTGAATTGGAGCTGAATAATCTTTTCCACCACACCAGAAGGCTAACTTTTCCCATTTTCTTTGAAATTCAACTCCTGCCAGGGGATGAGAACTTTCAAAATCATCCGTTCCTACAGAAACCACCAATGCGCTGTTGGCATTTTCTTTGTCCCTGGAAAATTCACTCATTCCATTGGTTAAAACAGTATCAGGTTCTGATGCCGCTCCAACCACAACCCCTCCAGGACACATGCAAAAAGAATATACCGTCCTTTTGGAAAACTTTTTAAATATCTGATAATCTGCTGCACCAAGTTTAGGATGTTTTGCAGCTTCCCCATACATGGCATTATTAATCAACTCCTGGGGATGCTCTATCCTAACGCCTATAGAAAAAGGCTTTTGTATAAACTTAACTCCTCTATTATAAAGGACTTCAAAAGTGTCTCTTGCACTGTGACCTACAGCTAGTACCACAACCTGGGAATAAATCTCCTCACAGTTATTAACTTTGACCCCTTCAACTTTACCATCCTTTACCAAAAAATCTGTTACTTTAGAATTAAACCTTACTTCTCCCCCAAGGTCTAGTATTCTTTTTCTCATATTAGAAACCACTTCTTTTAGTATATCTGAACCTATATGAGGCTTTGATTTGTATAATATTTCCTCAGGAGCACCTGATTTGTAAAATTCCTCTAAAACTTTTTCTGAACGCTTATCATTTATTCTAGTGGTAAGTTTGCCATCAGAAAAAGTTCCTGCTCCACCTTCTCCAAACTGTACATTTGTCTCTTCATTCAGTTTTCCACCTGCCCAAAAAGAATTAACTATTTGTGTACGCTTTTCTACACATTCACCCCTTTCAAGTAAAAGAGGTTTGTAGCCATTTTGAGCCAATACAAGTGAAGCAAACAACCCTGCAGGTCCAGAACCTATAACTATTGGTCTTTTTCGAAGCTTTATGTCCCCGTAAACTAAAGGTTTCTGTGGCAAATCCTCTAAAACCTTTATGTCACCACCAAGGGGACGTTTTATCTGATTTTCTATTTCAACCATAACAGAATAGACAATGCTAATATGGGGTTTTTTCCTAGCATCAATAGATTCTTTAATTATCTTAAAAGAAATAAAATCCTTTTCACTTACTCCTATTTTTTTAGAAGTTATTTTTTTCAAGTCATATATAGTATCGTCTAAATGCATTTTTAAATTATATACAATTATTTTCATTATTCTTCATCCAAGTCTTCATTTTTATTAATAACAACTTCTATTTCATAGTCTTCCAAAAGGTCTACAGTTCTAGGAAGCACAACTTTTAATGTTCTTTTATGCTTCCCCTCTTTAAGACCCTCAACATCTATACTAGGTTTTAAACTTGACACTGAAATTCTTTCAAGTTCTTCTTTTCTGCCTTGTATACTAATATTTATATCTGTTTCTGGAATATCATATACCAGCGAATCATCTATAACTGCATTTTCAATTACTAAATCCCAACTTTTTACAGTAAACTCACGTACTGCTATTTTTTCAATAATCACATCAACATAAACATTTTCAGAAGTATCAACCAAGCGAACCCCTTCTGGAATGTTTAAATCAACCATTTTTGTCATGCTTTGATTTGCATTTTCTATATCTATTTCTTCTGTTTTTACATTATCAATCCACTCAATTACATCTGGCGGACCTGTTATAAGCGCCTTATTAGGCAAAACCTTATGGACACCGTCAATATAATTTTTAGCTGGTTTACCTTTTACAACTGGAACTATAGGCACTTCCTTTGCCATTTCTATTTCCACATTTACATTAAATATAAGTTCCTCATCTTCTAAAACTTCACCATTTACATCATAAACAACACATTCTTTTTGAACAACCATCTCACTTGTTATATTACTTACATCAACAAACACCTTAATCTCCCCAATGGAGTTAACCACAGAATCTGTTGCTTCTATAAATATCGTTTCAGGTGTAGATGACACCCCAATTAGCTTGTAATTCTCTTTTGGTTTCCCCTCTATAACTACATTTACAGGAAAAGAGTTTTTTTCCACTTTCTCCAATTCAAAATTTACTGTCCCTGGAGTGATACTTTCTATAGAAAAACCCTCCTTATGTATATATACATCAATATGCAAGCTTTTAGTATCTACATCATCTATTTTTTCCAAATCAATTTTAGCCTCTATATCATTTGCATCTAAAGTGCTTATTTTGTTTTGACGTCCCTTTATATTTACAGAAATATTCCTGGGGAAATTTCTATTTACAATAACAAAACCATTTTCTTTTAAACTTTCTTCATTTTCAATTTTCAATGGTATATTAAAGTCATGTGAAATTACAGGGTTTGAGCTGTCTAAAACAAAAAACCACAAAACCACTGCAAAAAACAATGAAATAACTTTTAGTCCTACATCTTTTTTAATTAATTCACTCATTTTTAGATTTCACCTTCCATAACCCTAACTTCTTGTTAGGCACATCCTTATCAAGAAGATTTTTATTAAGGGCTTTTCTTAAGCTATCACCTGTAAGGTTTCTTGTTAAACCACCATTTAATGCCACTGAAATCTTTCCAGATTCTTCAGATACAACAACCACTATTGAATCAGACACCTCTGTAATTCCTAGAGCTGCTCTATGCCTCGTTCCTAAATCTTTACTTATGTTTGGGTTTTCTGTAAGAGGCAAGAAACAAGCTGCTGCTTTAATCTTACTTTCTCTTATAACAACGGCACCATCGTGAAGAGGTGTATTAGGAGAAAAAATATTAATTAAAAGTTCTGAAGTAACATTGGCATCAACTTGTATACCAGAATTAACTATATCCCCTATCTTAGTTTCTCTCTCAATAACAATAAGTGCACCTGTATATGTCTTTGCCATGCTGGTAACTGCTTTTACTATCTCTTCTATTAATGCCCTGACTTTAACTGTATCAGTTTCTTCTTCAAAAACAAAAATATTTCTAAATCTGCTTCTACCTATCTTTTCTAAACCTCTTCTTAGCTCTGGCTGGAATAAAACAATCAAGGCAATTGTTATATACTGGATAATTATTCTTAAAATGAAAGCAATGGTTCTAAAACCCAAAGCATCACTTAGCCTGGCAGCAATAAGAATAACAAGAACACCCTTTAGAAGCTGCCATGCCCTGGTTTCTCTTACAAGCTTTATAATTTTATAAATTACATATGATACTATACCAATATCTATTAATGCTTTAACAATATCCCAAGGACCTTTAATATCTAATAAACTTAAAATAATAGAATCAAAAAACTCTTTGAAATTTTGCAAATTTAATAAATTCATTTAATAACCCCACGCTCTTAAAACTTTTCTCACCTTAAAATTATACCGACTTTTTATGTTTTTGAAAATATTTTTTATTAAAAATAAAAATATTTAACTATTTATTAAAAATATTTATTATACATTGCCAAGATATACAAAATTCAAATGTTTTAATGCCTCTTTTCTGGCATTTTCAAGGGTTTGTATTGGTGTTGGTACTACATTCCCCATTTTATAGTTAGGAAAAAACCTGGTTAAATGAAGAACAATATCAGGCGATATAGACGAAAGCCATTTTGAAGCTAAAGCAATATCTTGGATAGAGTCATTAAGCCCGGGAATAATAAGCATAGTCACCTCTACATGGCATTTAGAAGCTGCAAATTCAATAGTGTCTTTTACATGTTTTAACTGCCCTTTACAAATATCTCTATAAAAAGAATGGGTATATGCCTTTAAATCAATATTCATTGCATCAATAAAAGGAATCAGTTTTTCTAAAGGTTTTCTTTCAATATACCCATTTGTAACAAGCACATTGGACAAACCTGCTTTTTTTATCAATATAGATGTGTCATATACAAATTCATACCATGTAGAAGGTTCATTATAGGTAAATGCAATGCCTATATTCCCTTTTGAAGTAAGTTCTAATGCCTTCTTTTTAAGTTCTTCCGGTGTTATTTCATAGCATTTTGAAAACTCATGTGCAATAGTCCAATTTTGACAAAATGAACATTTTAAATTACAGCCAAATGAACCAACAGATAATATCAAACTTCCAGGTTTAAAATTATTCAAAGGTTTTTTTTCTATAGGGTCTAATGCAATTGAAGTAATTTTGCCATAATTTAATGGATACAAACTTCCTTCAATATTTTTTCTGGTTCCGCAAACTCCTGTCTTATCAGGATCTATAATGCATTTATGCGGGCACAAAGAACATTTAACCTTTAAATCTTCTATTTTATTAAAAAACATAGCTGGCTCTTTAGCATTCAAAAGTTCATCACCTGCTTTTTAAAATGTTATTCCTCATATCTTAATACTTCAAATCTTTCCATTGTAAAATCTTCCCTAAAACTTATTCCTGCCTTTTGAAGAGCTATACTAACTTGTTCCTCGGGAGTATCCACTCCTTCTAAATTAGGAAGAAGGAGACCTGAACGAAAACCTGATCTTACAATAACCCCGTATTTTTTTACATCTAAATCTTTTATTGAATCAATGGGCTCAGGTTCTAAAAGTACATCCACCGAATAAGAAAGTAAATCTAATTCATCCATCTTCACCGCATTAAATCTTGGATCTCTGGTTCCTGAACTAATTGCATTACTGATTATTTCCAATGCTATATTAGCTTTTGTAGGCATTATGGTACCAATACAACCCCGAAGCTCACCATTTTTCTTAATAGAAACAAATGTACCTGCTTTATTTTTTAACATCTCATCTGGTACATCATCTGGTACATCCATTACCCTACCTGTTTTCACATATGTTTCTAGTGCTTTTTTTGCAAGACATACATATGGATTTTTAAAATGATTTTTAGAATGATCTTTAGAATAATCTCTAGGCTTTTCTTTTATTACATTAATCTTTGAAACCATATAGCCTACACCTAATGGACCTTCATAAGATAAAACTTCCGGCTCCACCTCATACCCATCTAATGCTCCCAGCATTATTACAATTGAGGCTAATCCACATTCACCAGCTTTTTCTCTAAAATCATCATCTATACTCAATATTTCTTTAATATTCTTCTCTTTTATACACTCCACAATTAATTGGTCAAATTTCCCCCCATGCTCACTATAACCATATGGTCCATCATGTGTCAATCTGTGGGAAAGGTCACTGCTAGCAACCAAAACCACATTTTCATCAAAATTTTTAACAGCTTCATTTATGCAAGTACCAAATTTATACAGCTTCTCTAAAGGGTAATTTGTTATTGACATGTGAACAAGCTTAAAATCTTTGTATTCTTTGTCTATGTAATACAGTGGAACAATGGCACCATGGTCTAGTTGATTTAACTCTCTATATCCTCTAAAAAGTCCTGTATCAATTCCTCCTGAGCTTATACCTTCTCTTTTAGAAATAGAAATTATTTTTTCTACCAAATCCAAATTGTTGTCATAAGATAAATTTACATCTTTTGCACGGAATTTTTCTAAATTTCCTTCTAAAACTTTTGCATCAGAAATATAAATATATTCCTGAAATAGCGGTGCATGTGGAGTTATTAAAATTATAGTTGAAGGCTTTTGTTTGGCAATATTTTTAGCAGCCTCTTTAGTAGCTTCTACGGTTTTAATAACCCTATCTTCTGCACCCTGACCAACCTCCGGCACAATCAAGGGAGGATGAGGAAAAACATAGGTACCGATTATTCTGCCCATATTATTTTACCTCCCTGTAAAAATTGATATAACAGCCGCTGCAACAGATGACAACATAAGTATAGACACAGTAACTATTGCTACAATTTTCACATGACTTCTTTTCATAAACTTTCACATCCTATTTATATTATTTTTATATAAAATTTGCTTTTTTATCTAATTATAACATACCATTCCTTAAAGTAAAACTTCAAACTTGCCTCAAACAACATTGTATCTCATTTATCACAGAAATTAAACACCTTTTTTAAATATGTAATTAATAATATATTCCATTATAGGTTTTTAAGCCACAAAACTCCTTAATATGCAAGAAGTTCTTGGAAACTTCCACGTTATAATTCTAGTTTTAAAATAATTAATTGAAAACATAAGAATTGTGTACCTATTTAAAGTAAATCAAATCTAAACCCTTTTTTCTTCCTGAAATTTTCTTTTTTAAAGATATACTAAGCCACATAAAAATGTTATAATATAATTGTACATTATACTCCCCTTTATATTTGGTATAAGGAGATATAAATAGTGACTTATGAAACAGGGCAAAGTTGTCGAAAGGCAACGACGCAAAGCCTCGGGTCTAAAGCATCGCTGACGTGGTGTTATGATGGCTGGGCTACCATTAAAAGTTCTGTTTATAATCTTCTAATAGCAAGGAGAAAGTAGGTCCCTAGGTATTTCCTTATACCACTTTATTTTATAGCTACACAGTATAATGTATGATATTAAAAAAATATTTTCTTTAAACATAAGTACTTTTATTTAGAGGTACTTTTTTTATGCCCTTTAAACCTTTTTAAACTTTTCAACATCAACTACAAAAATAGTTGCCCCTCCAACATTTACTTCTATTGTATTTGTCATAAATACATTGCCTGCATCTACAGGAGTAATAGGTGCATTTATAACTTGCTTTCTGCTTTTAGAGTTGTTTTCTATTATTTCTAGTACTTCTTCTAATTTTTCTTCATCCACACCTACCATAAGTGTTGTATTTCCTGTTCTCAAAAACCCCCCTGAAGAACAAAGCTTTGTTACACTAAACCCCTTATCATTGAGCTTACTCATTACCCTGTTTCCGTCTTTATCATTTACAACAGCAAAAACAAGTTTCACCCCTCATCGCCTCCTAAAAATACCTAAAATTTACTTTAATTTTTTATATTTTTCACCCATATATTCATATCTTCAAACCCATTGCAAATATTACAATTGTTGACTAGTCTCCCCCTATAATTATATCCGTGTTTTCTCAAAGATATATTTATCCCTGGATTTACTGCTCTAGATAAACTATATAGGGTATAGTAACCTTTTTCTTTTAAATCATTTTCTAAACTATATATCAAATTTGTCAAAAGTCCCTGTCCTCTGTATTCAGGATAAGTAGCACAATCTGTTATCTCTGCATTTAAATTTTCCTTATCCATATCTGCTGATGCTATACTTATTATTTTATCATTTTTTAATACAGCTTTAAACAATATTTTCTCTTTCATCATTTTTTTTAAGTAATTTTCATCATAAACAGGCGTAGGGTATGTTTTAAAAACTGTTTTAAATATCTTAGTCATTTGGGGTATTTCTTTTTCAGAACAATCTATTAATTGATATCCGTCTTTTAGTTCATCTGGCTGCAATATTTGGGGTTTATCCAAGCACATTTTTAAAATACTATCTTTTTCTTCTTTTCTCTTTTGCTCTGCTCTATCTTTATCTATAAAAAATGATACACACTGGGCATCTTTGCCTCTAAAAAAACCATCTATAATACCTTCCAC
>JAAYTS010000045.1 GCA_012517995.1 Clostridium sp. | reverse complement strand
GGCTGCTAAAATCATACGGGAGATGCTTGTTGTCAAGGGCACTCCGGAAATAAACAATTGACCTAACGAAAGACAGAGGAATTTTGAGAATGAGGTAGTAAACTAACGTAATTGCATGTCCAGTTTAATCAGGACAGACCACTTGTTGACCTTTTCTAAAATAGTTGTTACAAAATTCTGCTGTTTTTTCCCATGACACTACTGGAAAAAAGTCAGCCTGTTGTTCATCTCCTTGTCTTACAAATCTTCTGTTTACCGCAAGTCTAAAACTACATACAGATTTTCCAGTTGTGGTATGTCTCATTTCAGGGTCTGCGGTTAGCCTACCAATAAACATTGCTTTATTCACATTACCACTCCTTTTAAAGTTATGTTTGTATGTATTTTAACATATAGAATAAGGAACATAAACCTTAGTTGTTAGTACATTAGTACATCAAAAAACAAGAATAATTAGTGTATATTTTTGTTGCCAAATAGAACTTGCTTATGAAATAGTTTTATGGTCTCTTGAAGAAGATACAAATTTAATCTCTGAATCAATCCGTAGAGGACTTTGTCACAGATATATAAAATTATCTAAAAGTTACAGCTTTTTTCAATAACTTGTTTTTGATTAAGTTATTATTGTTTTAAAAGTATAAATTTGTATTTGCCACATGCTTTATTTGTTGAATATTGGTTTATATTTTAGCCAAACTGAATTTTTGAGATTTACAGTTAAGCACTATATAAATTTCATTTATTTTCTAAAATCTTATTGACAAAACAGGTTTATTGAGATAAACTATTATTGTAGGGGTTTATTATAATAAACCTAGTGAAAGGGGTTTTAATGTGAAAAAAATAAAACTTTTTGATGCAGAATTTAAATTTTTAGATATTATTTGGGGGATTGAACCTGTAAATTCTACAGAATTATCAAAGATATGTTTTCAAAAACTTGGGTGGAAAAAGTCAACCACTTATACGATGATAAGAAAACTTTCCCAAAGAGGTATATTAAAAAACGAAAAAACAATTGTTACTTCATTGGTTAAGCGTGAAGAAATTCAAAAATACGAAAGTGAAGAATTAATAGAAAAATCTTTTGATAATTCTCTGCCTGCATTTTTAGCTACCTTCTTGGAAGGTAAAAAACTAAGTAAAAAAGAAGCTGAAGAAATTAAAAAAATGATAGAGGAGGCAGTAAAATGAGTAATTACTTTATACAAATATTAAATATGAGTATTACTGCTACTTATGTTGCTATTATTGTAATGTTGGCAAGGCTTTTTTTGAAGAAATCACCTAAAATTTTTTCGTATTTACTCTGGCTAATTGTTTTATTTAGACTTGTTTGTCCTTTTTCTATAGAGAGTTCATTGAGTTTAATACCAGATAATAGTGAAGTGATTTCATATAATAATACATTATCTCAAAGTGAAGGTAGTGTTAATGATGTAGAAACAAACTACAGTGACTTTTCACCATCTTTTCTATCACCTGATAGTAATAGAGAAGATAATAATAGTGGTATTGTTATAAAGGTTTTGTCAGTTATATGGGCTTTTGGAGTTATAACTTTTTTGATTTATGGTGTATTATCTTTTGTGAAAATTAAATTAAAGCTTTCCACTGCCACTCTCATAAAGGATAATATTTTTGAAACTGACAGAATTGAAACGGCTTTTGTTTTTGGATTTGTAAAGCCTAGAATTTATATTCCTGTAAATCTTTCAGAGTGTGAAAGAGATTATATTATAAGACATGAAAAAATACACATTAAAAGATATGATCATATTACTAAAATTATAGCATATTTAGCACTTGCAATACATTGGTTTAATCCTGTTATATGGATTTCATATTTTCTTATGGTACGTGATATGGAAATGTCTTGTGACGAAAGTGTTATAAAGCATATGGAAATGAATATTAGAAGAAATTATTCAAATTCTCTACTGTCTCTTTCACTAAAACAAAGTGGTCTAATAAGTCCAATTCATTTTGGAGATAGCAATGTAAAATTAAGAATAAAAAACATATTAAATTATCAAAAACCTTCATTTTGGATTGTTGCTGTAGCAGCATTAATAATAATATTATTATCACTGTTTTTTGTAACAAATCCCCGTGAAAATGATCAAGAATTAGTTGGTAAAAAAGTAGTAAATGAAATGCCTGACAGAGATATTATGGCATATATAGAGGACTGTGATGTAAATTCTGGAAAGTTATCCTTTAAAGAAATAGAATGGATTGATGAAACAGATGTTGAGAGAATTGATGAATTAGGATTGGATCTTAAGTGGGATTTTCCTAATGGATATTATATTTATGATGAACATACTGACAAACATTCATTAAAATTATCTGATGATGTAGAGATTTATGTAATTGACTGGAGCGATTTAAGCCATATATCCACAGATATAAATGGATTTATTGAGTATGCTGAGCAATATGATTTGTTTTTAGATAATAAAAGAGGTGCAATTTTTAATTTGACAATAGAAAATGGTAACATAGTTGAAATAAAACATAAATATAGGCCTTAAATTTTGAAAACGCAAAGTAAATAAGATGAAAGGGGTTGATTAAATATAATTTAACAAAAAAAAAAAGGAGGTGTTTACATTTAGCTTGATATAAAAAACAATTGACTATAAGCTTGATAATTTAAATGTAGTAGATATAACTTTAGATGAGAATGATGTTCTTTATACTTTAGATAGGACACAAAATTTAATTGCAGTATATGATGAAGATAATAACGTCAATAAGTATTTTTTAAAAGATTTTAAGCTTGAAGCCATTATAGATTTTGGAGCATACAATAGTGAACAACTATTTTTTGTTATAGCAAATACTCATGGTTCTGAAACATATATTGTTGAACTTAAAGATTGTACAAATGAAGCTGAAATAATTAACAAGATATCAGGAAGAGTTTTAGATGAAGAAACTGTGTATAAGACATTATTAGTGTCGGAGGAAGGAAAAGATATTGGACGTTCATGCATAATATCTATATTTGACAATTTAGGGGACGAGATAAGAACTATTACAATTTCATCAGAACATTGGATAGGAGGAGCACAGTATTTGGGGAAAATTGATGGAAATGATGATTAAGAAATGATGAATTCAATTGAATTAGAGGTTTCAAAAACACAATCCATTCAAATATACTTGCCATGTAAAAAGGAATATATAAAATCATTTGATAATGTATCAATAAGATATTTGAAAGAACAACTAAAATTTGATTTATATTTTAATGATTTTGCATCAGAAGCAATAAAATCTTTAAGAAACTTACTTAATAAAGCATTAAATTCTGAGTTGCAAATTCAAAGCGAATATATAGATAAGGGAATTGGATATTACCATAATATATATTCACATAAACTATGGACAGACGATGACCTAAGTATTATTGATCCAGCAGAAAATTTTATCCTATGGTCAACCCCAAGCCATATAGGTATTGAAACTTATATTTATAATATTCAAGATAAAATATATAT
>JAAYTS010000228.1 GCA_012517995.1 Clostridium sp. | reverse complement strand
TTAAAAAGTTTACAATTTTCTGGTGGCTATAACGAGAAGGTCACACCCGTTCCCATACCGAACACGGAAGTTAAGCTTCTCAGTGCCGATGATACTTGGATGGAGACGTCCCGGGAAAGTAGGTCGCTGCCAGATTTATATTCCTCAATAGCTCAGTCGGTAGAGCATGCGGCTGTTAACCGCAGGGTCGTTGGTTCGAGTCCAACTTGAGGAGCCATAAATAAAAGGGAAAGATAATTATCTTTCCCTTTTATTTATTTTAAATGAATTTTTTAAGTGTTTAAATGCAATTATCATTTGAACATAATAGAGTATATAAACTTATTATTATACTCAAAGATAATTGTGCTATTAAATATTTATCCTGATTATGCAGCTAAATTCTTTGAGAATGACAAAAGAAATGGGGAGTAGAATGCTAAACAGGAAAATTTATAAAATATTATTTGCTTCATTTATTATAACATCTATGATAATTATTATTAATATAAACAGGGATAACAATAATGACCAGTCTTTACCTGAAACTGAAAATTTAGATTTTGTCTTAGAAGAGGGTAAAGGAAATGGTGATGAAGACAATATTGGCGAAAATAATAGTGATAAAAAAAATAATGGTAATGAAAATAGCGCTGGTGGAAATGATAATTTAAAAAAAGAAAGGGTAAAAGTTAAAGCTGTATATATTACTGGAGCTTCTGCAGGAAATGAAGCCTTTTTAGATAAAATTATTAATTTTACAAAAAACACTGAACTAAACGCTGTAGTTATAGATGTTAAGGAAGATGGTAAAGTAAATTATGAGTCTAATCTAAAAAGCGTAAGGGACATTAAAGGATACAGTGAGCTTTATAATGTAGAGAAGGTTATAAAAAAACTAAAAGATAATGGTATTTATGTTATAGGAAGAGTGGTATGTTTTAGAGATAATCATTTAGCTATAAAAAGACCAGATTTAGCTATAAAAAGACGTGACGGTTCTATATGGAAGGAAAACAATGCAATTGCCTGGACAAATCCTTTTAACCAGGAGGTTTGGGAATATAATATAGAAATTGCAAAGGAAGCAGTAGAAAAGGGATTTGATGAAATTCAGTTTGATTATGTTAGATTTCCTGCTGTAAGTAATAAAGAAGTATATTATGGAGAAAATCTTCCAGAAAAAGCTGATGCTATTAACGGGTTTTTGAAAGAAGCAGCAGCTGAACTTAAGGAAAAAGGAGCTATAGTATCGGCAGATATTTTTGCAATAGTGTGTGAAAGCCCTGGAGATACAGAAGGTATAGGTCAGGTTCTTGAAAGGGTGGGCATGGATATTGATTATATATCCCCTATGATTTATCCCTCACATTATGCAAATAATTCAAGAGGAATGATGGGAAACGGAGTGGGACAGAGCATAAACGGAATAGTATTTACTGCACCTGATTTAAAGCCTTATGAAGTTGTTTACAATGTTTTAGAAAAAACTAAAAATAGAATATCTGAAGTTGAAAATTATAAGGCAGAAGTAAGACCTTATATTCAAGGTTTTACTGCTTCATATCTTCCAAAAGGATATTATCAGGTATATGGTCCTGAACAGATAAAGCAACAGATAAAAGCGGTGTATGATGCAGGCTATGAAGAGTGGATTGTATGGGATGCGGGAAACAACTATGTGGAAAATGCATTTAAGAAAGATTAAAATTGAAAATGTACAAAAAATAGTGTCAATTTCCAATGACAAAAACAAAAAAAGTGATATAATTTAAAATAGTGTGCCAAGTGTATATTATTAATCGTGCTAAATTATACATAGAAAAATATTATAGCACGGTTAATTTGCAAAAAAAATATAAAATAAATGGGGGTCATTATGTTAATGAGAAACAAAAGAAAAGCATCAAAATTTTTAAAAAAGAGGATTATTTTAACTTTATTGTCAGTAATGCTATTATTTATATTGTCTTCATGTGGTGGTGATTCTCTTATACCAGATGAAAGTCCACTTCCAACTGATGAAATAGAAGGTGGTGGTGAGCACCAAGGCAATGAACAAAATTTAGATGGTGAAAATCAAGAGGAAGAAAATGATACTGAAGAGGGCAATGATGAAGAAGATGAATTGGTAGAAACAGAAAAGTTTAAAGCAAGGGCTTTATATCTTACTGGATGGACTGTTGGAATTCCTGAGAATGTTGAAAAATATATTGACATTGCAAAAGATACAGAAATAAATTCATATGTTATTGATATTAAAGACGATGATGGCTTTGTGGGTTATGAATCACAAATTCCTGAAGTGAGAGAACTAGGTACGTGGAAATACAAGTATGATGCAAAAAGTGTTTTGAAAAAATTTAAAGATAATGATATTCATCTAATAGGAAGATTGGTATGTTTTAAAGATCCCCAGTTTTCTTCAAAGCACCCTGAATGGGCAGTAAAAATGGCTGATGGAAGTTTATATAGAGAAAGAAATGGAGCTACATGGATAGACCCTTATAGAAGGGAAGCATGGCCATATATTATAAATATAGCAAAGGAAGCAATAGAACTTGGATTTGATGAAATTCAATTTGATTATGTTAGATTCCCTAACGATGGCAAAAAAAGTTCAATGCGATTTAACAACGATGGTTCAGAGAAATATGAAATAATTAATGAATTTTTATCATATGCTAAGAAAGAATTGCCAGGTATTGTTTTGTCTGCAGATGTATTTGGAATAATTCTTGAAAGTCCTGAAGATGTTGAAGATATAGGACAATATTTAGAACTTGTTGGCATGGATATTGATTATATCTCTCCAATGGTATATCCTTCCCACTATGCAGTTGGACAAAAGGTAAATGGTGTTCAATTTATGACACCAGACCTTGA
>JAAYTS010000044.1 GCA_012517995.1 Clostridium sp. | reverse complement strand
TCAACACAAACATATTTAAGTCTTCTTAAATATTACCTTGAAGTTAGAGTGTAAACTATGAAACCGCCGTATACGAGAACCGTACGTACGGTGGTGTGGGAGGTCGGTAAATAAAATAATTATTTACCTCCTACCCGATTAAGAATGTTAAGGAAAGCAATAATTCAATACAGGAGTTTTTTACAGTATAATAAAAATACATTACATGGATACTTTTTATGGTGGGGAAGGATTTTTAGGGGAAGAAGTGGTGTGGGTGAAAAATACGCCGGTGTATGGTAAAATAGCACTAATCTATCATTTTAGAAACACATTAAAACTTACTCAACCCAGTTATTTGGCTGAAAATAGTCGGTATAAACGCCAAATACACCATTATCCCTGAGTTTTACATATACATTGTAATCATTTATTGTATGGACATATGATTTAATCCCTATTTCCGAAAGTTTTTTTGGCAAATCCGTAAAACCTTTTGATTCATACATTGTAACCGCAAGTAAATCAGTCTCTTTGCAAAAATTTAATATTTCTTCATCTGTTGCTTCCAATTTGTAAAGGGTCAATATTATATTGGAATAGCCAAGATTTTTTACTTTATCATATTGGTCAAAAGAATATATCTGTGGGATAATCTGGTTTTTTATATTAGGATAATCATCTTCTAAAAGCTGCAAAAGTTTTATGTTTTCACTTTTTACATCGGTGATTATATAGGCGTCTTTATGGTTTTCCAGCCAGTTGGAAAGGTCTTTTAAATCCATTATTTTCAATCCCAGTATGGGCTTTAAATTTTTAAACTCTTTATAGGTGTGGGCTTTTGTTGAATATTTTATGTTAAAAAACCAATTTGCATTTCCCCAGTCATGAAGAATCACAGGAACTCCATCTGAAGTCCATTCAAAATCCAGCTCAAAAAACCGAAAGCCTTTTTCATATGAATTATCAAGAGCCTGAAGGGAATTGGTAATTCTAATCCCGTAAACTTCTCCACCTGCATGGGCAATAAGCCGATCTAAAGGAACTTTTTCATTTTGACTTTCTTTTTCATTTGAATACACTCCAATTGACAGTGCTACAATAGCTGAAAATAAAGGCAATATAATAAATTTACTTAAGTTTTTAAAATACATTTTAAGACCCTTTCTAAATTTTTTATATAAAATTTTTTAATCTTTCAATTATTTAAATTATAAAGAAATATGACGCAAAAGGTCAATATATATTTTAAAATGTCAATTTAAAGAAAGTAATAACACAAAAAAGAAATGGTTTTTCTTGCTGTTGACAAAAATTTATGATAAAATTAATCATCAGTAAATTTATTAATCAATATTTATAGTTAGGAGAACTGTGTATGAATAATTATAATAATGATATTAATAATGATAATTACAATAATGATAATTATAATAATGATGAAATTCAGTTGATGAATGACTTAAGTAATCAAACAGCAAATTCTTATGGGGATAAAGAGTCTAACTTTTTTTTAGCACTTGTTAGTGGAACAGCTGTGGCGTTTATCTGTTCGATATTAATGAGTTTTATAACATATTTGACAAATCGTCAATTTGTTATAATGATATTTTTAACAGCATTTCTTGTAGGGAGCAGCATTAGACTTTTAGGAAAAGGAAAAGGCATCAAATTTGGAATTTTAGGTTCATTTTTAACTTTATTTAGCTGTGTTTTTGCGAATTTAATATTTATATATAGTTATTTTGGTAAAACTCTTGGAATAGGTTTTTTTAATTCTTTAAGTATTTTAGGTTTATCAGGGGGATTTAAGATTTTAATTGACTCACTTGGTTTTAAAAGTGTATTGTTTTATTTAATTGCCGTTTTTATTGGTTTGGTGTTTTCTATGGAAAACTTAAGGAAGCATTTTTAAAGTCAGTTGTTCTCTTTTGATTTTCTAAATAATAGACTTATTAAAAAATTGATGGTATTTCCTAGGAAGCTCTTTTTGCAGAAAGAGGGTATTAAATGAAGCGATTAGGAATTGTTTTTTTTATTATATTTGTATTTTCTCTCTACGGAGGAGCAAACTATTATATAGGGAAAAGGATATTTCAGGGACTTAACCATCTTTTTCGGAATATCAATATAAAAGTATATACAATAGTAATAACATTAATTGCCCTATCTGTGTTTATTGCTATTTTACCACTGCCTTTAGATGTTAAAAAGGTAATGAGTTGGATAAGCTACCATTGGATGGGTGTTTTTGTATATCTGTTATTGCTTTTTCTTGTATCTGATTTAGTTATATTTTTGGCAAAAATATTCAAAATACTTCCAACTACTATGTTTCAAAGTATTGCTTTTTATAGAAGTTTAATAGTGGTTTTATTGACAGTTGGAGTGGTTGGATATGGTATATATAATGCAAATCAAATTAAGTATACTTCCTATAATATTGAAATGAAAAAATTTTCATTGGAAAATGATATGAAAATAGTTCTAATAAGCGACTTACATTTAGGAAGTATAAATTCTGAAAAACTCCTTGGGGATATAGTCCATGGTATCAATAATTTAAAACCTGATATTGTATGTATGGTAGGAGATATTTTTAATGATAATTATAATCTTATACGTAATCCGGACAGGGCAGAGGAACTTTTTAGAAGCATTAAAGCCACATATGGCGTATATGCTGTTTTAGGCAATCATGATGGCGGAAAAACCCTTAATGAAATGATTGGTTTTCTTGAAAGAAGCAATATAAATCTCCTCAATGATGAATATGTAGTTATTGATGAGAGGTTGGTTTTAGTTGGAAGGTTAGACCCGTCACCAATTGGAGGCTATGGGGAGTTAAGTAGAAAAAAAGATATCTCTGAAATTTTAACTTCATTAGATATAAATATGCCCATTATAGTTATGGATCATACTCCGTCAAACACTCAGCAATATGGCAGGGAAATTGATTTGGTGCTGTCCGGTCACACACACAAAGGTCAGCTGTTTCCCTTTAACTTTATAACAAATGCAATATTTACTGTGGACTATGGACATTACCAAAGGGATGCTGACAGCCCTCATTTTATAGTTACTTCTGGAGTATCTACTTGGGGACCGCCAATGCGTGTGGGTACCAATAATGAAATTGTAAGTATATTACTACAGTAAAAAGTATAAATTGTATTTTCTGGACAGAAGAGAAGTTTTAAAAATCTTCATTTATGTTTTTTTGCACCAGTACTGCACGGCTTATTTTGTCCGTACCGAATTTAGCTCGTATTTCATCTATAGCTTTATCAATACGTTCAAATTTATTATTTTTTATATTATCCTCTAATATATCATTATCTAAAAGGTCAAAAAGTGATAGTTGGCCTTCAGTACAGTTTTCATCAAATCCCGATATACTGATTCCGATTAATCTGACAGGACGTAATCTGTTCCAGTTCTTTTCAAGTAAATTGCACCCTGCTAGATAAATATCGTTGGTTGAACAGGTGGGGGATATTGTGGTCTGTCTGGTGATAACTTTAAAGTCGGTGTATTTTAAGGTTATTTGTACAGTACGGCCTTTTTTTTCATATTTTCTTGCTGTCATACCTACATCTTCGGAGAGTTCCAACAAAATCAATTTTGCCTTTTCAATATCGCTAATATCCTGAGGCAGTGTTGTTGAACGTCCTATTGATTTCATGTCTTTGGCTGTATTAGGTTTTATTGTAGATGTGTCATGACCGTTGGCATGTAAATAAATCTCATTCCCGTGTTTACCTAAGGCTTTAACAAGTTGTTTTCTATCATATCTGGCAAGTTCACCGATAGTTTGTATTCCCATTTGGTTGAGTAAACAGGCAGTCTTTTTTCCTACCCCATACATTTTTCCTACAGGCAGAGGCCAAAGTTTAGTTTCTACATCTTTTTTCCAAAGTTCAGTAATGCCAAGGGGTTTTTTTAATTCTGATGCCATTTTAGCAAGAAATTTGTTTTCAGAAATACCTATTGAACACCAAAGTCCAAGAACATTTTTAATTTCGTTCATAATTTTCTTGGCTGATTTTTGTGGAGAACCCAGTAATTCTTCCATACCAGTCATATCTAACCATGCTTCGTCAATACTGTTTTGCTCAACAATAGGAGAGTAATTTGACAGCATGGACATCACCTGTTTGGATTTAAATTCGTAAAAATCGTGATCTGGTGGTACTAATTGAATATTAGGACAAAGTTTTAGGGCTTCATGAACAACCATTGCTGTTTTTACCCCAAAGGCTCTGGCTTCATAGTTTGCTGCCAAAATAATTCCAGTTCGTTTTTTTGGGTTTCCAGCAACAGCAGAAGGTTTTCCAACAAGAGAAGAATTTCTTGTCATTTCACAACTTATATAAAAAGCATTCATATCAACAAGAAAAATTACTTTTTGCATAAAAACGTCCTACCTTAAAGTTTAATCTATATTTAATTTTAATGAAAAAGAAAAAAATAATCAACAATAGCTACAGATTCCCAACAATACTATTTTAAATTACCAAGATAAAAATGCTTTATATAGTTACAAAAACAAAAAGGATTGTAAGAAAAAATGTACTTACAATCCATCTGGTTTTATGCCTTTTCTAAATCACTAATGCTGATTTCTCTTGTATGGTGAGTGTGACTCCAGTCTTTATTATTCTTTGTTAAAAAGCCCTGTATGGTAATGGGAATCCATGTGAGGCAGTAAAATGGATAAATCAAAAATCCCAGCAGCACTTTCGGACTGAATTTCTTTTCTGCCAAAATTATAATGGGACCGTATAAAAATTGTAGTATGACAAATATGGACCAAACCTCTGCAGGAAACAAATACTTTAATGTATAAAAAGGAGATTCGGGAAAAACTATTTGTACCCACATCATTATTGTTATAAGACCTATAAATATTAACCTTATAGGCTGGAACATATATATGGCACAATCAAAGGATATAAGATCTCCATTTTTAAAAGCTTTTTTAAAAAGTGGTCCTAAAAACCTGCTTGTGCAATCAGCATGTCCCTGCATCCACCTTTTTCTTTGATTCCAGGATTGTTTTAATGTCAATGGTTTTTCATCATACACCACTGCATTATGAGCCCATGCAACTTTCATGTCCTTTAGTACAAGCTTCATTGTAAATTCCAAATCTTCTGTAAGGCATGTAGCACCCCAGCCTATTTTTTTTAAAACATCAATATCTATACAAAAACCTGTACCACAAAGACCACAGCTTAGTCCTAAGTAGTATCTGGGAAGCTGGAATATTCTATTAGACAGCCAAAAAGCAATGGAATATGAACATGTTATCCAAGAATCATAGGGGTTTTTGCTGTCTATATATCCTTGTATAACTTTATGGCCTCTGCATAGCTGTTTGTTCATTTCCAATAAAAAATTAGATGAAACAAGGTTGTCTGCATCAAAAACACATATGGCATCATACTTTTTGTCCATTTCAAATATTTTTTCAAACATCCACTCTAATGCGTGTCCTTTTCCCTTTAAGGTGGAATTAAATCTTTTGTACACAATAGCACCATATTTTTCTGCTATTTCTGCTGTTTTATCAGTACAATTATCAGCAATGACAAACACATCAAATAAATTTCTAGGATAATTCTGCTTAAAAAGGCTGTCAATTATATGTGTTATTACTTTTTCTTCATTGTGGGCAGCTACAATCAGTGCAAACCTTTTGTTAGGGAAAAAAACTTTGTTTTGATACCTCTTACCGTTTAACCAGCCAAAAATAGATATTCCAAAAAAATAACATCCTGCGGTAAATATTATCACCTGTATTAGCTGTGTTGTATGAAAAATCACACTGTTTATTTGTGATAACATTTTACTCCTCCAATTAATCATTTATATCGTCTTAAATTTCTTTATTATTTTGTACTTAATAAAAGAAAATATTTATGATATTTGATTTTTAAATATGTTATGTTATGCTATAAAAAGTACATACCAATAGGGAAAGGATGGCTAGAAAAAATATGCCAAAGAAAAAAACATTTTTTATTTGTCAAAATTGTGGCTATGAATCTAGAGGGTGGTTGGGAAAGTGCCCAGGATGCAACGAATGGAATACTTTTACAGAAGAAATGCAACAAACAGCAGACAAAAAAAGCCAGGCAGCTCTTTTATCTGATATAAAGCTTATAAATATAAATGATGTTAAAGTTGAAAAGGAAGATAGATATAAAACAGGTATGAAAGAAATGGACAGAGTCCTTGGTGGTGGGATAGTAAAAGGTTCTCTCATACTTGTAGGAGGAGACCCGGGTATTGGAAAATCAACTCTACTATTACAAATATGTGATAAAATCAAAGAAGACCCCAAAATTATATATATTTCTGGAGAGGAATCTATAAAGCAAATTAAGATAAGAGCCGATAGATTAGGTGTAAGCAATTCAAATTTATTGATGGTATCTGAAACTAATTTTAAAATTGTTCATTCATTATGTGAGAAAGAAAAGCCCAATTTAATAATTGTTGATTCAATACAAACTATGTTTAATGAAGAATTATCCACAGCACCAGGGAGTATAAGCCAGGTTAGAGATATTACTGCTGGTCTTATGAGAATTGCTAAAAGCATGAATATAGCAGTAATTATTGTTGGTCATGTGACAAAAGAAGGTTCCATTGCAGGTCCAAGGGTTTTAGAGCATATGGTGGACACGGTGTTGTACTTTGAAGGAGAGAGACATTTAAGCTATAGAATTTTAAGGGCTGTAAAAAACAGATTTGGCTCTACAAATGAAATAGGGATATTTGAAATGAAAGATGTGGGACTTGTTGAGGTAGATAACCCGTCTAAGATTATGATTTCTGGAAGACCTGAAAATGTACCTGGATCAGTTGTAGTATCCAGCTTAGAAGGAACACGTCCTATGCTTATGGAGATACAGGCACTTGTGTGTCCAACAAGCTTTGGAATGCCCAGGAGAATGGCTACAGGGGTTGACTACAATAGAATTACATTATTGATAGCAGTTCTTGAAAAAAGAGTAGGCATGCAACTTCATAATTTTGATGCATATGTTAATGTTGTAGGTGGGCTTAAAATTGACGAACCAGCATGTGATTTGGGGATTGTTGCAGCCATTGCATCTAGTTTTAGAAATGTTCCTGTGGATATAAATACTGTTTTAATTGGGGAAGTGGGGTTAACAGGTGAAGTTAGAGCTGTTAACCAGGCAGATAAGAGAGTGATGGAGGCTATGAGAATAGGTTTTAAAAAATGCATAGTTCCTCTTGGAAATGTAGATGCTATTAAGAACATGAAAGAAGTCAATAATATAGATATTGTAGGTGTGGAAAATGTGCAGGAAGCATTGAGTATAATTTTGCAGTAGAATGTTATTTCTTTAAAATATTTAAACTTATTGTTCTTATTGTAATATTAATCAAGGATTTTCCGAAGGGGTATGTTATATGGAGAATGTAAAAGACGAAAAATTACTTGAGCTATTAAAAATACTTGCTCCAGGCACAGCTTTAAGAGATGGCTTAGAAAACATTTTAAAAGCCAGGACTGGTGCTTTGATTGTTATAGGGGATTCGCCAGAAATTATGAGTCTTATAGATGGTGGTTTTTTCATTAACAAGGAATATTCTCCTGCCCATTTATATGAACTTGCAAAAATGGATGGTGCAATTGTACTAAGCAGAGATTTAAAAAAATTATTATATGCAAACACACTGCTTATTCCTGACCCTAAAATAATTACTGATGAAACAGGAACAAGGCATAAAGCAGCACATAGAGTGGCAAAACAAACAGGTGAGACTGTTATAAGTATATCACAAAGAAGGAATGTTATTACAATATATAAAGGTTCTATAAAATATATTTTAAAAGACACATCAGTTATTTTAAACAAAGCTAATCAGGCTATGCAGACACTGGAAAAATATAAAGCAGTTTTAGATAGAGCTGTTAATAATTTAAGTGTTCTTGAATTTGAAAACATTGTAACACTAAACGATGTTGCTTTTGTAATTCAGAGGACAGAAATGGTATTTAGGGTTGCTTCTGAAATTGACAGGTATATTTGTGAATTAGGAAATGAAGGAAGGCTTATAAGCATGCAGCTAGAGGAGTTATTAGCCAACATTGACAATGATGAAGTATTAATAATTGAGGATTATATGGAAAGAGAAGATATGACGGCAAAAGAAATTCAGAAAAATTTAAGGTCACTTTCTTTTGATGAGCTTGTGGAGATTGGAAAAATACACAAGCTTCTAGGTTATAATGGTAATTTTGATGCCTTTGAGACAGCCATATACCCTAAAGGATACAGATTGCTGAGTAAAATCCCTAAAGTTCCTATAACGGTAACGAGAAATTTAGTTGATAAATTTTTAAATTTTCAAGGAATTTTAAATGCATCAATTGAGGAACTTGATGATGTTGAAGGAATTGGAGAAGTAAGGGCAAGGTTAATTAAAGAAGGACTGCGAAGAGTCCAGGGACAGCTATTTTTAAACGCTAAAAAAATGTAGCCCTTACCTTAAATTATATTTTCCCAGCATCTTTACTCTGTCAAGCTCTTTTATTATAATGTCATATAAATTCAAATCAAGAGTGTTACATATTGAGGCTAAGTAAAATAGATTTCTTCCAATATCTTTTTCAATATAGTCTCTACAAGTTTCGCAAAGTTCACCCTCTAAATGAGTATTCATTAAATTTCTAACTTGGTCAAAATCAGCCTCAATAAAGCTAACTTGTTTTTCAGCATTAACTTTCATACAGCCACATTGTGTAATAGATTTAATGATGCCACGATTAACTCTAGCATTTGAATCTTGAAATTTAGTAATAAGATCTAGAATGCTTTTGTTTCGTATTAAAAGTTCTCCAACGGTGAATTGGAATTGATCTACCATTATGTCCTTCAATATGATCCACTCCTTAGGTGTATTGTTTAACAACAGAATTTTCAAAAGGCATTAAACATTTAAGAAACTTAACCGATATCCTTATTATAATTGTTTAAATAGCTTTTTGTCAATGAAAATTAAACTGGATAAACTTAACATTTCAAACTTCAAATCTTCCATCCATCAATTTCCGAGCGCAATATTGCACCAAAAATATTTTCATTTATGTATTTATTGTCCTCACATATTTCTTTTAAAAGATTTTTAATATATTGGCGCTTTGTTTTTCCATCCACTTGGCATGGATTTTTAATGTTTGTAATGCTATTGGCACTTATGAACTTTTTTATTTCTTCTTCTGGGGTATAAATCAAAGGTCTTATTACATTCAATTCTTTTCTGCTTAAGTATGTAACAGGTGAAAAGGTAGAGATTTTTCCCTCAAATAAAATGTTAAGCATTAGGGTTTCTATCAGGTCATCCCTGTGATGGCCAAGAGCAACTTTATTGCATCCTAATTTTTTAGCTGTATTATTTAAAGCTCCTCGCCTCATATTTGCACAAAGGGAACATGGATTTTTTTCTTTTCTCTCTTCAAATACAATTTTTCCTATTAGAGTTTCTTCTATTGTATAATTAATTTCAAGATTTTCACATAGCTTTTTTATATAATCCAAATTGTACTTACCTATTCCTAGTGTAAGGGTAACTGCTTCTATAGAAAAATTTTTATTTAAAAATGTCTGAAGCCGCTTTAAAGATATAAGTAAAGTAATGCTGTCCTTTCCAGATATACCTACAGCTATTTTATCTCCATCTTCTATCATATTAAAATCTTCAATTGCTTTTTTAACACAAGAAATTATTTTTCTTTCATTTAAAAAACTGCTCATTATAAATCACTTCCAGGTAAAAATTTTTTTATCTAAAGATATTTATCATAATTACCGAAAAATAATGTGATAAAGAACATTATA
>JAAYTS010000227.1 GCA_012517995.1 Clostridium sp. | reverse complement strand
TGAAGTTTACTTTCTTGAATACAAAAAATATCTGCATCAACTTCATTAAAATAGTCTAAAAAACCTTTTTTTATACATGCTCTAAGACCATTCACATTCCAGGAAATCATTTTTGTCATTTTTTAGCCTCCATTTTTATTAGTTAAATGTACACCCATTTGTGGAAAAGGTAAATCTATATTATTTTCATCAAATTTTAATCTCACTTCTTCTTGTAAATCATAATAAATTGTCCAATAATTAGCCGCCTCACCCCAGACTCTTACAGTAAAAGTAAGAGCACGTTCCCCACTTTCATATAGTCTTATAAAAGGTTTTGGTTCTTTTAAAATTAGAGGGTGGTTATCTACAATGTTAGATAAAATTTCTTTTACCTTTTTAATATCTGCCCCGTACCCTACGTTAAATTTAAAATCCACACGCCTTGTCTTCTCTGCACTAAAATTAGTTATATTCCCATTAACCAGGGATGCATTTGGAATTACTACTACTTTATTGTCAGGGGTACTAAGTTTAGTATATAGAAGTTGTATTTCCTTCACTGTGCCCATATTTCCTGAAGCGTCTATAAAGTCGCCTATATTAAAGGGACGAAACAGTAAAATAATTACTCCACCTGCCAAATTAGAAAGATTGTCTTTTAACGCCAAACCAATAGCAAGTCCTGCAGCACCTAATATAACTAAAAATGTATCTATTCCTATTCCTAAAACATGTGCAGCAAAAATAATTACTACAAATTTCAATACAAAGCTAGACAGTGCTTTTATAAAAGAATTTAATGTAGCATCCTTATTATATTTGTTCATTGAATTTTCAATGGTTTTTATAATCCATTTAGACACTTTAAAACCAATAATTAATACAAGTATTGCACCTATTAGACCAGGCACATTAGCAAATAAAAACTCCTTCGTTCTTTCTAAAATTTCTTCCACATTAAACATAAAAAATCACTCCTGTTTTTTGTATTTATTATCTTGGGTTAATTTTAAAATGTTACACTTGTAATTTATAAAATTTTATAAAAATAACATATTGTTATAAAATTCAAAATAGTAATTACAGGTATACCTATTTTAAAACTCCAATGTTTTGTTTTGTGCCTAAATATGTACATACCTGCTAAAACGCCAAAGGCACCCAACAAAAAAGCTGATATAAAAATTGTTTTTTCCTTTATACGCCATTTTGATTTTTTAGCTCTGGTTTTATCCACCTTCATCATGGCAAAAGTAATAATATTCCACACAACAATAACTAAAGCAATTATCCATCTGTAATCAATTTCAATTTCAAGCAAAAAAAAATCACCTCTCCCCTTAAAAATTTCTTCTAAACTCTATATTCCAAGCTTGTGCCCATTTTCTTTAAGCCATTTGCGATGATTTTTATAGTCTGGCATTACGGTGGATACGATGTTCCAATAATTCTTTGAATGGTTCATCTCTATCATGTGACATAGTTCATGTACGATAACATAGTCAATAACCTCCATAGGAGCCATAACAAGCTTCCAGTTTAAATTAATATTGCCTTTGCTGCTGCAACTTCCCCAGCGGGTTTTTTGCTCACGAATTGTTATTTTTGTGGGATTTACACCTATTAGAAAACTATATTTTTTTATTCTGTCTACTGCAACATCCCTAAATCTTTCAACAAGCCATTTTTTTATTATATTTCTTATATTCTCCTTAGCATCTTTATCAATAAATTTTTCATTTATATATATAACCATATTATCATTGTCAATAACAACTTTCGGCTGAATATATTCTTTTGCCTTTATAATCTTTAAGCTAAATTCTTTCCCTAGATATGAAATTTTTTCCCCATCTTCAAACTTTCTATCAATATTTTTTTCTATATATATTCTTTTTAATTCCTCTTGTTTTTTTAAAATCCAAGAAATCTTATCTTTAATAATTTCATCTATTTGTTTTTTTGTAACAGAAAAAGGTGCTGAAACTTTCACATTTCCATCTTCAAGTAGCTGTATTGCTACAGTTTTTCGATTGCTTCGGACAATTTTATATTGAATTTTTTCACTATCTAGTGCTTTATTCATATTACCTCCACTTTTTCACTTCAAATTTCATTAGTTTATAATCCAGTTGAATATAGCTTCAAAAACAATTTTACTATAATTTCATCACTATGTGAAGCAAAATATCAGACTTGACTTATTCAAACATTTAATCCACCACAATTACTTAGATCATCATAATTTAAGTACTGCACTAATCTTTGAAAACATGGGATATATGATTTAAAAAGCCATGTTAGAAATCTTTAATATCTAACATGGCTTTTATATACTCAATTAATATCAATCTGTAGCTAGCATTAATTTTGACTTACTGGAAATTCAGTTATTATACCAAAAATATATCTTCCTAAGAGTACATAATCTCTAGAATCTACAATTCCATCACCATTTAAATCAGCTCTTTCCATATCTACGCCAGGTTGTACAATTTCAAGTAAAATCCTGCTTAATAATGCGGCATCAAGGGAATTTACCGTACCATCATCATTTAAATCACCATAATTTATTGGCTCTTCTTCTGGCGGTGGTGTTGGTGATGGCGGTGGTGTCTGCGTTGGTACACTAGGATCCTTTGTACCATAATACTCTCCTAATGAAATTCCATTTTTGCCCAAAGGTACATTTTGGTCTAATCCTATAAATTTACCTTCCTCATTTGTCCACAAAGTAGGCAACAAATAATTGTCATATTTGTAATCGTTCCATTTAAGATCTCTTCCGCCTGGAAATTCTGTTCCTTCATCACGGGTTAGCAAACCGCCTGTGTCTGCTGAGTCTATATTTATACACCAGAATGTATGGTGCAGCATATATTTATTTTCTATAATATAGTCTCTCATGGCTCTTAAATATTTCTCATTAAGATCTAATAGTTTGTGATTGCCTTCTGTTAAGCCACCCCATTCTCCAAGCAATAATGGGGATATTTCTTCTTCCATAATAAATGCCCAATTGTCTCTCCAGCATTCTTCATATAAAATTTCTTGGGCTCTCTTATCATCTGCAGTAATAAATTCACCCTGGAACCAGGATTGTTCAAAGACTATAGGACCATAGTCATGTGGTGAATAAACAAGTTGTTTTTGATGTTTTCCTAAATTAATAGGGTACTTTCTCACACCTCTAAGATTGCCGCCCCACCAGTTTCCATAGTAATCATCAGTTCCAAACCATGGAGATGTATTAAATTCTTCATCATCCCATATATCATCTTTAGGATACATCTCTATACCTTCAACAAATATCAATACATTAGGATGAACTTCCAATATTGCTAATGCAGTCTCCTCAGCTACTCTTTTCCAATTGGTTGGTCTGTCTGAATCGTCCCATATAGCACTTTCAGATATTTTTTTCAAATCCCCGGCATTAGTATGTGGTTCATTTTTAAGGTCAAAACCTATAACTGTATCATTGTTTTTAAATTCATGTGCAGCCCACACCCAAGCTTCTTTAAATATTTCTTCTGTTATCTTGCCTTTAAACCAAAGGGGATGTGTATGACCCTGATTATCAGTTTCCGCACTATGTACATCAATTATTACTTTAATTCCTAATCTTTTAAAATTTTCAAGCATATAATTAAATAGCTCATAACTATTTAATCCTGCCAAAGTTTCATTGTTATAACTTGTATCCACTGATTCAGGATATTCTCCCCTGCTCCATGCATACAATAAGTCAGTAGCAATCGGTACCCTTACAACATTTATACCTTTGTCCGCTACCATCTCCATAACTGCTATTACATTACTGTGATAAGAATCCAAAAACATCCTCTCGCGACAATTAAATCCAAACCAATTGGCGCCAGTTAACCAAACTTTGTTACCGTGTTTATCAACAATATTGTTCCCTTCCACATGAAACCAGTTACCACCATCGTTAGAGGCAGCCGCAGGCTGTGGGTCACTATGTATCACTAATAATGATACACACATTATTGATATCAACAGTATAATGGTGATTTTTTTCATTTCCATTCCTCCCAAAAAATATTTAAAATTAAAATATAAAAATTAACATATTTATATTAAGGAATTTTGAAACTGGTAGAATAAAATACTGCAAAACAACGAAAAAAAGTGGTGTTTCATAAACTACATAGATTAGGTGAAAATATAGTAATTCCTCCCTGTCTTTAAGTTAATAATACCATATTATTTTAATGAATACAATAAAATTCTAAGGTTATCAACCTTTAAAAAGCATCTTCAAACCGCTTGTTATAAAATATATAGAAAAACCTATAATAAACACACCTAAAAACATAATAATCCAACGGTACATATTATCACTTATTAATTTCTTGCCTTTGGAAAACGCCAAAGAAACTGCCGAATACCATACAAAATCAGCTAAAATGTGACCAGCAAAGAAAAATATAACACCAATAAGCCCTATTGTAAGAGCTTGACGTATTAATTCCATTCCTGCTGATGCCCACCAAATGGTAAAGTAGGGATTAGTAGCGCTTACAACCAATCCAACTAACACAAGATTTTTCCCCATTTTACTATTGTCTGTTTCTTGATTTTCCAAAGAGACTGATTTATTTATCCCCGACTTTATCATTCCATATCCCATCCATGCAAGGAAAACACCACCTACCAATCCAATAATTCCTCCAACTATAGTGTTGGTAAATAAGTCCTTAAGTCCTAATATCATAACTGTAATTAATAAAATTTCTAATATTCCATGTCCTAGTACTATCAAAGGACCTGCTTTCCAGCCTTTTTTCAAACTGCCATCAATGGTAACCCCTAACATAGGTCCTGGCACCATTGCTCCTGAAAAACCTATAAAAAAAGATTGAAGAAACATTCCCCACAAAACCATATTATTATTCCTTTCTTAAATATTTAATATTAAGTTTATCTATATATTTATTACCACTTAATTAAAAACTAAAAGTTTATTATAACATTATATAGAATAAAAAAAAAGCAGTGAGTTTATCGCCCACTGCCTTTTACATATAAATACAAATATAATTTCTTTCAATTTATGCTAATTATCGTAATCCCTTGTCATTTTATTGTAATTCTTTAGTATTATGAATATATCACCAATGTTAATTGCACCGTCTAGATCTAAATCTAATTCAACTATGTATTTTTCACTACCATAGTATGAATCAAAAGCTTTAAGTATTTGAACTATATCCTCCATATTAATAACTCCATCTTGTTTTCCGTTAGCTTCAATGTCTCCTGCCCATAATATAATAGGTTGTTCTTCTGTAGAAGCTATTATTTCTCCTGTTCCACTTACAGTGATATTTCTCTTAAGGTAGTTTGTCTTAGTTATTTCTAATACATACTCATCCATATCTTTTGGAAGACCAGATATTTCAAAATAACCCTTCTCATCTGTCAGCGCCGAAATTTCAGTACCTACAACTTTTACATTAAACCCTGACTTTAGAGCGGCTTCTGTTTTGTCTGTATAGTCAATATTAGAAAAAACATATCCTGATACTTTGTTTTCATCATCTTCATCCTCGTCTTCTTCATCTATACCTTTTTCATATGTAAGATGAATAAATCTGCTGTTATTACTAGTATAAAGTTCTTCTTCATCTGCTACAACTGTAAAGTATATTAACTCTGATCCATTTTCTTCGCAAAGTAGTTCTTTGTTAAATTCATATTCATACTTTACTGTATTGTCTGTAGTATCAATAACCTTTGTATCTATCACTTCGCCATCTTCACTGCCCTTTGTTACCTTCAAAGTAGCACTAGATGGCATATGGCTTAAGTTTATAATATTTACATTAACGTATTCAATATCATCTTCACAGTAGTTCTCTAGCTCAACGCTAATATCTGTATAACCTATTATAAACTCTTTTATGTTGTCATCTATATTGTATTCTTCGCCATCTATGACAGTTGCCCTAATATTATAAGATTTTTTTGTTATAGTGTCTGGCAAATTCATTAATACAGTTATTGTATTGGTTTCTCCTGGTTTTAAGCCTACTTGAGCTGCTTGAGAATCAATAGTTTCATCTTCGTCTAAAATATCAACAACTACTTCTTCAATACCTATTTCACCATTATTGGTCATTTCAATATCAATTGCTAATTGTGTACCAGGAATAACTTCACTATGGTCTACATAAACACTGTTGATTGATAGATTATAGGATGGTACAACTTTTATGATACAAAGATCCGTTTGTTGGCTTTCATCTGCTAGCTGGGTCAATTTGCTAAATAAAATATTAAAATTACCTTCACTGTCTAAAATGCCATCAAATGATTGTACCTCACCATCTATTTCTGTTATCTTTACAGCATCGCTCCATGTAGCATTATCTACGTCATAAATTGCTGCGTATATACCAGCTGAGTCTTTTATAGCACTGTTCCATATTATTGCAGTTTCATTTTCACTTCCTTCAATGACCTTAAAATCATCATTTACTCCAGACTTTAACTCACTGAAAACATATTCTGGCTCAGCATCTAGTTGTGTTAAATATAGTATATTACCTCCACTATACCAATACAAAGCTTTAGTTCCATTAAAACTTGAGAACATGGGTGAAGAATCAACAGTATCATTATCAGTAAGCTTCACACTTGCGTCCCCTGGTCTTACTGTATAAATCTCCAAATCGTCTATTGTTTCAAGTACATTGTCTTCATGTACAGAATAGACAACTGTAAATGAATCTTCAATAAATCCAGCATCTAAAGAAGAAATTGCATTTAATCCGTCACAAAGCAATTCAGGTGCTGACCATTCATTGTCATTAAGCTTAGAGTAGTAAATTGAGTTTTCACCATCCACTCCAAATATATCATTCTTATTATTGCTAATCCAAACTATATAAGCATCCTCTTCAGATACAGCTATTTGGGGCAGCATATCAGCTACATTATTATCTGTAAGCTTATTAACAGAACTAAATATGTCAGTTGTAAAATCAAATTTACTAACTACTATTTCACCTGAACCAGCAACTTCTTCTAATGTTGCATCATCTGTAAAAGTCTTATTGCTATTTTGCCATACAATATAAATATTGTTCCCATATTCTACAAGTTGAGGATAAAAGTCCGCCGTACCATCATCATCTACTGGCAAAGGTTCGCTCCACAGGTCACCATCATCACTTACAGAGTAAACTAACATGGTTCTGTTTGCAGACGTTCTGTCAGGGTTATCTGCTACCCAAACCATAATCCGTTTATCCCCACAATTTACTATTTGGGGACGTGCATCCGGATATATGTTTGTCCCTAAAACTTTCATTTCCTTATTGGTATATTCTGCTGCCATTGCGCGCATTGTTTGCTGATCTCCCAGCCATTTTGACGTTCTTTGAAGGTAATCTCTCGACATTATTTTATACTCATTCTTATTATACATATCCAATTCGTCATAAAAATAAGGATTTAACGAGAAGGCTGACATCTTTCTTTTATCTGACTCATAAATAACCCATGAACCCTTTAAAATTTCTTTTTCAGCACTAAATAATAATGCTGTAGCTTTTACTTTCATGGCTCCTGTTAATGTAATTTTTAAACTACTTTCCAAGTTGGCAGTAGAATTTTTAATTAAAAATTCAAGTTCTGCTTCACCTGAAGCACCTACTGTCAATACCTTTGCTACACCAAGACCTCCGCCAACTTCAAAACTCGGTGTTATTTTTAGCTCTGAATTAAGCAACAATCTGCCTTTCTCTAAATCAACTCTGAATATATCATTAACACTTTCTACTTTAATACCTGCACCTACTTCAAGATAAACTGGAACTGGTCCTATCAGGTATTGTGTTTGATTTGTATACTTAGCCTCAACTATCAGTGCTATTGAACCACTGGTTACTATAAGTTTGCCATCAGCTATTATACCTTCGATATAGCCAATGGTTTCTACTTTTGGTTTCCAACCACGTTCAATACTCATAGAACCTGTTTTTGAACCAAAAGCTTTCATACAATCTCTTAATCTTTTTACAGAATACACACTTTTTTTAGCATCCTCAATGGTATCCCTAAATTCATTCCAGTTTTCCTCAACACTTCCTGTGTTTTCCACACCTATTGCTATCTTAAAATCATGTTTTCCCAAACTTATAGTAGCCGGGATAAAATCCAAAGCAAAGTCTATTTCTGTACCACCTATAACTGGTAAGTCTTCTGGAATTGTTACTCCTGTAGATTCTCCAATCTTAAAAGGCATTTTCTCTACTTCCCGATCCGTTTCCACTGTTACGATACATCTATCCTCTTTACCTTCATAAGATGCTGTTATTATAGTTTTTCCTTCCTTAGTACCACTTTTAATATATCCATTATTGTCTACATAAGCAATGTCTTCATTTCCCGACGTTAATTTGGCAAATTCTGTTATGTCCACAGCTTCATTATCATAAATCGCCATAACCTGTATTTTTGAACCAACTTTATTTAAATCATTTATGGTTTCTCCCATAGGTGTTATCTGCAATCTACGCAATTTTACACTATCTGGCGGCTTGTTTTCTACATTACACACAGCTTCCATTCCTTTGTACCTTGCAGTTATTGTTGCAGTCCCAAATTTTTTACCTTTTTTAATAAGGTTACCATTTACTGATACAATGTTGCTATTACTACTTGAAAATGTTGATTCACTAGTTACATCATTGGATTTTTTACATCTGGAACAATGCTCATATACTTTTATTTGCCTTTCATCAGCACCCTCTTCATCTAAAGTTATTTTTTTAGGGCTTATACTAATATGAGAAATTACATGACCTTCAGGAATATGTACAGTGGAAAGAACTTCTCCACAATTTATACAGCGCCCTTCCATTAATCCTGGCTCTGTACAGGTAACTTTTTTCACTATATCATATGAACCATTGAATTTATGCCCTATTTCTCGTATTTCCTCTGTTGTTGTTGCTGAGCATCTTGAGCACTTACCTTTTCTAATTCCTTTTTCTGTACAGGTGGCCTTCTTAATTGTTTCCCATGAACCATAGGAATGACCTAATTCTTTTATCTCCACAGTGGAAACAACATCACCACACTTTGTGCAGCGGCCTTCTTTTAAT
>JAAYTS010000248.1 GCA_012517995.1 Clostridium sp. | reverse complement strand
GCATATAACCATTTGAATCTTCCATCCTACAACATGCTTGAGCTTCAAGAGTAGATAGTGTTAAATAATTAATTTGGTCTTTTTTAACACCAAAATTCACATTAACAATAGCTACAACAGCAATTGTAGCAACAAACAAAATTAAAATTACTCTTTATTTTATAGTTCAACATTTAAAGTTAAAATTTTACAGTGATACACTAATTTTTTATAATTGTTAATAATTTTCTAAAATTCAATAATATATTGGCGGTCTTTGATTTTGCCGACCCACTAATTTGAAGGACTTAGGCTCTCTACTCATTTAAATCAATTAAATCTAAATCATAGCTAACCAATACGTAATCCTGCTTGACTGAAATGGCATAAATCAGATTGTTTTCACTATTTGCATCAAGATGAGAAATGGGCATCCCCAAATCCACAACATTTAAAAACCTAAGGTTGTAATCATAAATGAACAATGTAGTTGGGTTTTTACTTAAATCCCAACCAACAGTATTTTCATCTGTTTGATCCTTTTCATAATCTCGCTGAATAGCAATAATATAGTCCTTGGAAAGCGCAAGTGAATGAATCCCTCGTTTTGTATCATCCAGTTTAATCTTTCCATTCAAGTAATCTAGGTTAAAATCCCAATGCGTTTCATTCTGGACAAAGAATTCATTGTTTTTTCGTTTGTAAGTAACAATGTATGGGTAATTTCGTGCTGCATAAGCAACTAGATCCTTGCTTTTGTTATAAACAATGTGCCCTTGGTTTACACTAAAACCATTGGTATATTCTTCTTTGAATGGAGTTGTCCCGAATTGGAAGGAAGTATCAGGCGTGTCTAGAAACAGGGGTGATTGATTTTCAGGAGCTAAATAGAGTATTTCATTTTCTCCAAGTCCTATCCTACGTGTAGACAAACGGTATTTTACAGGTGGCTTAATCATATAGGGTTTTCCTGCAAATAGACTATCAATATTAACATAGGCATGGAACGAACTATTGACATCTTCTATAATCAGTCCATGATTCACACTCTTATGAACCCACGGAGTTCGAAACTCTCCAGGGCCTGCACCAATCTTGCCAATACGGTATTTTTCCTCTTTTCTTTTCAGGTCGATAACCTGAAGGAATCCATCCTTGTTTTCACTACCTTGAAAATAGAGGTAATTGTCCTTTACCATAAAAAAATGCGGCAATTGAGTAATTATATTTTCATATAAAATATCTGGGACGACATGGATATAGTGTTTGGAGGTTGGTTTCTGACTGGAGTTCGAATTACACCCTCCAATAATACAAATTATGATTATACCTTTTAACAATAATTTCATAATTATTTTTGTTAATTGATAAAATTGTAGATGAATATCATAATGCTGACTGATGTAGTACACACCCAAACTATAAACCATATAATGGCCCAGCTAATTGCCAGCCACCATATACCCAGTATAATGTGCAGCAATATCAGTATTGGGAATATGATAATAAGTAACCGTTTCATAACTATC
>JAAYTS010000226.1 GCA_012517995.1 Clostridium sp. | reverse complement strand
CTAAATAGTTTACCCTAATGGTGCTATTCATACCTTACTTTAACGATACACTAGATACTTTATAACACTTAACAATCTTTTTGTTGCAATTAAACTTTCTAGGAAAGGTTGGAGAGAAAAATTACTACTACAGGCACCGTTACATCTGGAAAGTCGCATAAAAATTTAATATTATTGGTAGCATTAGCGGCCATGAGCTTTGTGTCAAGGATTTATGATTTGCCTTTTTCCTATGGCATAAATTTTGCTTTTGGGAATGTATTTATTTTTCTAATTTTAAGGTATTATGGAGTGGCAAAAGCCTTTACAGTGGCTATTATTGTCAATTTATTGGAATGGCATTTTTTAAATCCTAACTTTTATATACTCTTTTTTACTTTGGAGATTTTATTTGTTGGTGTTTTACACCAAAGGACAAAATATAATGTCTTATTTCTTGATGCTTTATATTGGATTTTTTTTGGAGCACCAGCTATTGCTGTAGTTTTTTATTTACATAGAGGAGCCATGGGGAATGAGTGTTATTTAATAGTAGTAAATAAAAGTATTAACGGCTTTTTAAACATGCTGGTTGCAGATATGATTATATCTTACATTCCTATCCAAAAAATTGCAGGAATTAAAAAAAGTAAGTTTGCTGATTTAAATAAAATGCTGATACATTTGACAATTGTATCGGTATTTGGACCTTTTTTACTGTATACTTTAATTGATGGATGGTTATCCCAAGAAAAGATGAATGCAGAAGTATGTAGTCTTTTAGAAAGGACTGCTTCTAGCATTATGGCAGAGGCGAATGAATGGGATATATCAGAACTTCGTAAAGTAAGGCTGAAATCTCCAGTACAGTTAAATAAATTTAATGCAATTATTGAAAAAAACTCCATAGAGGAAGAAATAGAAATATTGCTGGTTGATAAAAGCCATAATCTATATATTACAAATACAGATGAAGAACAATACCAAGGTGTATATAACTGGCAGGAAAATGGGGAAGTTACAAAAGTTGATGAAAACACATTTCAATGGCTTCCTAGTCACAAAGGATTAAGTTTTGATTTAAGCAGATGGAGTCAGGCATTTTATATATCCAGTAAAACTTTTGATGATGTTGATTTAGAGATTCAGGTTAAAAAACCATTGAAAAAACATATTGAAAATGCATGGGTAAACTATCTAAATAAACTTTTGGTTTTACTAGGTTTTTCTATAGCATCAATATCTGTTGCCATTGCTATGAGCAATTTTTTATCACGGGATTTATCAAAGCTTACCAGAAGCACAACAGGGCTTCCTGAGAAACTAAAACGGCAAGAGTTAATAGAATGGCCTAATATATCCTTTTCACAAGTAAATTCACTTGTAGAGAATTTTAAAGTAATGTCAGACAATTTAGTAAATTTATTTTCTGAAACCAGAATTATGAATAATCAACTGCTATTGCAGACAAAAGAACTGGAAAGTTCCAGAGAGCAAATGAGGCGGCTGGCATACTACGATACTTTGACAGAACTTCCCAATAGACTTTGTTTTACAGAGTATTTAGAAAACTTACTTAATTCACCCGACAAAAAGAAATTAGCTGTAATGTTTATTGACCTTAACCGATTTAAAAGAATAAATGATACATTAGGGCATGAAATAGGAGATATTTTAATAAAAGAAATAGGCAAACGGTTAAGTTATTTTTTAAAAGAGGATAGTTTTGTTGCAAGGCTGGGAGGAGATGAATTTGTTGTCGTATTGGAGTATTTGAAAAAAGATATGGTTTCAAAAGCTGCTTCCCGCATTAATAAAATGCTTTCTGATACCGTTGAAATTAGTCAAGATGGAAAAGTCCATGAATTGCATGTAGCAGGAAGTATAGGAATATCTCTGTAT
>JAAYTS010000004.1 GCA_012517995.1 Clostridium sp. | reverse complement strand
TCACTCCTGTCTTGGTTGAAAAAGTTTATACACTTTTTGCACTTTTTTAAGTTTTTCACAATTTTTTCAACCGGTTTTCCATGATTGTACTACTTAAAGTCAAATAATCCATGTGCGGTTCAATTTTACGCTTACATTAATGCTTTAATAAGTAAACTTATTTCTATTAGAATAGACTTTAAGGCTTTAACTGCTAGCTTATTTATTCTATCAGTGGCCAACTGCATTTCATATGTAAGTATTCATCCTTCAATTCAGCAGAAAGCTTTCCATTCATTTTATCCATTAAACTCTTTGAAATAGATAAGCCTAAGCCTGTACCATTACCTGAGCGTGTTTTGTCTGCCATGTAAAATCTATCAAAAAAAAATTCAATATCCCTTTCTGTTAGATCCTTTATATCATTACTTATGGTCAAAATTACAGTTGTCTTAGACCTTTCAAGTGATATACCTACATTTTCATAGGAATATTTAATAGCATTAGTAGCTAGGTTCTCTATAACCCTTTTTATAGCAGACTCATCAGCCATAATACTAATTTTTTCTTTTGGTATTTCAATACTTGGAATTATTTGTTTTTCATTAAATTGATTATATAAGTTCATAATAGTTTCTTCAACAATATTATTTATATTTAAACTTTCTAATTTTAAGCTATAGTCAACAGATTCAATAATAGAAAGCTCAAAAAAATCATTTAATAATATCTGTAATCTTTTTGTTCTATCCTTAGCAATTTTTAAATATTGATTTCTTTCTTCCTCTGTGACTTCATCACCTTCCATTAGTTGAATATATCCTAAGATAGATGTTAAGGGTGTTCTTAAATCATGGGAGATATTTGCTATGGCTTGTCTTAGTTCTCTTTCTGCAAATTTCTTCTCAGCATTTGATTGAATATGTAGATCTATCAAATTATTAATTTCACTAGCAATACTTTCTATCTCCTTGTCTAATAATATTATATCTATTTTCTTGTTAGTTTTTCCTATATTATAATTTCTTAATTGTTCTGTTATACTTTTAATTTGTTTTTTTACAAATAATAATTGGGTAAGAAAAAATATTAATAATAAACTTAAAATAATTATTATATATATCACTTTTCTCACCCACTTTCATATTATTATTTAATTTCTTGTTTTTTAAAAATCCTACTGCCACAATAAGACATTATAATTAATGTTCCTAGAGAAATTAATATATTCTTTCCAATTTCATTAGATGTAATAGAAGGACTAAATGCTTGATAAATTTGATAGAATATAGAATTTTCATATATGCTTCTAACTACTTCATATTTTAAGACTAATGTTTTTTCAATTACAAATAATATAATAGTCATAATAATAGCAATAATTATGGTCTTTCCACTTTCCTTAGTTAAAGAAGCTATAAACATTATAATTGATGAATAAGCTATTATAATCAAAGTGTATAAACTAAAGGATCTTAATAAATATATAACTGTTGTGCCGGTATAAATCTCACTACGGCCTAATAAAATAGTTTCAACTACAACTGTAATTAATGGCAACATTACAGCAGTAATTACTGCACCTAAAGAAAAAACAATTAATTTCGCTAAATAAATATGACTTCTTTTGTTTCCACTTAATATCTGATTTTTAATAGTACCTGTAGTATAATCTACATTAATAAAAAAACCAGCTAATGTACTTATAATTAAATTAAAAATCAGTGGTAATTTTACCATATCCATAGCATTATACTCTTTTAATCCTACATTATAAAAACCCGTATTATTCATCTGCCACCAGTCTATTATAACTAAATAATTAGCCAATGCATAAAAAGCTGTTACTATTCCCATCAAAACCCAAAATGTATTGTTCCTTTTTAACTTAAATAGTTCAGCTTTAATTAGATTAATCATTACCAACACCTCCCACAAGTTTTGTAAAATAACTTTCTAAGTCATCACCTGTTTGTGAAAAGTGCTCTATAATAAGATTATTTTTAGTCAATGCTAAGGATACTCTTTTTATATCATTAAGATGACTATATAATTTTATAATTCCATCTGGCATAATTTCAAAATCCGTTGCATTAAGTTCAGATTCCAATACTGTAGCTCCCTTACCAGGATTATCAACCTTAATTCTTAAATATTGCCTACATTTTTGATTTAATTGTAATGCTGTAATCTGTTCTATAAGTTTTCCCTTATGAATAATACCATATCTTGTGGCAAGTTGGTGTAGTTCACTTAATATATGACTAGATATTAAAACAGTCATTTCCCTTTCTTTATTTAGCCTTTTTATAAGTTGACGAAGTTCAACTATTCCCATTGGATCTAAGCCATTTGTAGGTTCATCAAGGATAAGGAATTCAGGATCACTTAAAAGTGCAATGGCAATTCCCAATCTTTGCTTCATACCTAATGAAAAGTTTGCAACCTTTTTTCTTCCTGTGTTTTTTAATCCTACTAATTCTAAAGTCCTCTCACTACATTTTTTATCTGGAATTCCCTTTTGTAAGCGATGTAATTCTAAATTTTCATAGGCTGACATATTTGGAAATAAAGCAGGATTTTCAACAACTGCCCCTACTCTTTTAATAGATTCTACTAATCCTTTCTTGCTACTTTGTCCAAATAATTCTACAGTTCCTTTAGTGGGAAATGTAAGACCTGTAGCGATTCTTAGTAGTGTTGTTTTCCCAGCACCATTTTGTCCAATAAATCCATAAATATCACCCTTTTTAATCTCAAGATTTATATTATTAAGGGCAAGGTTTTTTACATATTTTTTATAAAGGTTATTAGTTCTTAATATATATTCACTCATTGCATTTTCCTACCTCTCTTATGTTATATTCCTAATATAATAATTAATCCATAAGAGAACTTTAAAAAATCATTAAGAAAATCTTAATTTTTTAATCTATATCCCATGCCCCAAATAGTTTCAATATATTCCTCCTCCGGATTAACTTTTGATAATTTGTTCCTTATATGGCTCATATGAACATTAACTGTATTATCATCTCCTAAAAAATCATCTCTCCATATACTTTCGTAAATATTGGATTTTGTAAAAATCTTTTTTGGAGATTGCATTAAAAGCAATAATATTTCATATTCACGGGCTGTTAACGTTACTTCAACTCCCTTTACTGTAACTATTTTTGATTCCAAATCAAGGCATATATCCTTATGGGTTAAAATATTTCTTTGTTCAGGACCTGCTGAATGCTTATATCTCCTTAATAGAGAATCAATTCTTGCTGAAACTTCTTCAATATCAAAAGGCTTAGTAATATAATCATCTGCCCCTGTCCTTAGGGCATTCACCTTAGTTTTAGCTTCTCCCTTAGCCGAAATAATAATCACAGGTACTAAGCTATTTTGCCTAAGCTTTAAAAGAACTTCTTCACCTGTAATTCCTGGAAGCATCAAATCAAGAAGTACCATATCCCACTCTTGTTGTTCAAGATAAATCATTGCTTCAGTTCCTGAATAAGCAGCTTGCGCTGTATATCCGCTCTTTTCTATAATATTACATAACAAATTATTTATATCATTATCATCTTCTACAACTAAAATTTTTATTTCTTTTTTCATAATACCATCCTTATGGTTTAATTAGTAAACATTTAACTGAGTAATCAGTTTTGTGAATGATAAAATATAATTGACAGTTTTCGGTCAATAAGATTTTACGGTTTTTACAAGTATCTGTCAATAACAACGTTGGGAGGATTGATTTAAAAGCATCTGTTCGCGGGAATATGCGATAGAATCTTAGATCCTATACCCTTATTCTGATAATCTGATGAAACACATTATCTATGAATTATATGACATATTTTGGCGTAAGATAAAAGATAAGGATTTACAGCCTTTTTAAATCCTACTATTTCTTAACCCTTGATAGAGTAGAGCAGTAGAGTTGCCACCGCTCCTTTGTCATATAGTTTGTATGGCCTATTCTGGTCTCTCCCATAAGTGGTATCGGTACTTCTTTGCATGTATGATGGTAAACAAATCCGACTTTCTCTTGTACTCTTTTTGATCTTGTATTGCCTTCATAATATCCACACCATATTACATTCATGTTTAAATCTTCAAACCCATGACGAATGAGCTCTCTTGCTGCTTCAGGAATAAGTCCCTGTCCCCAAAACTCTTTTCCTATCCAGTAACCCAATTCACATTCATCATCTCTTTTGGTCATATCTGTACTTCCATTAAGTTTCAGTTCAATACAGCCAATCGCTATATTATCAGTTTTTAAACATACAGCATAGCACTCTGGCCCACAAAAAACGTTTTTTATAACATCACGGCTTTCATCAATACTCTTATGAGGAGGCCAGCCAGCAATAGGTCCAACATCAGGGTCTTTTGCATATTTAAATAAACTCTCTGCATCCGTTTCTTTCCACGGACGTAATATTAGTCTTTCAGTTATGAATTCCATAATCACAATGCCTCCTGTCATATTCTAATAAAATTACAATTTATATTTTCTTCTTTGAACTATATTTCCTACTGCTGCGATGCTTACCTTCATCATGTGAATGATAAACCACCGGCAACCAGTGCTTTAGTATATCATTTATTTGTAGTCTAAGTAAATCCTGCTAATCCTTTTTCTTTTATGTAGCTTTCAACTGTATTCAAAAGAGCAGTTCCACATCCATACCCTTGTTGTTCAGGTGATACAAACAATTCTTCAACTTTAATAAATTGATATCTGCGAGCAAATTTTCAACATCTGTACATGGGAATAAGCATTAAAGCCACGCTCCTTGATTTTTTCAGCAAGATAATTGCTAGTCTCCCTAAGCCTTTTACTTACTGCATTGTACTCGTCATAATACTCTTTTGATGGATCACTTGTTGTGCTGGGAAACACCTGTAAGGCAATAGCATTTCCATATATTATAAAATCCTGTTTCAATATAATTTATACTCCTTCTTTCGACATTAATACCACTGTTTCCACATGCAACGAGCGGGGTGGATTGATGTCTTTTACACTATCGGTAGGCGGAAACATATCGACATATATAATTATAACACCAACTGCTAGATTTGTAATTGGCGTTATAATTATTATGACTTTAGTTTTGCTTTTAACTCTTTTATTTTTGTTTCTGTTGTTGATATTACTTTTTTAAATTCCTCATCACTTTTACCTGGCTGTCTTTACTAATATCAACATATTTTCAAAGTAATCGAGTCCTCGCTTTTTTGTGATGTAATTACGGGTAATTATACCACCAGCCAGCGGGATAACAACAAACAATACTACTGATAAGACAAGAGTGTCCCAGGGTATGGTTACACCACTTTCTTGTCACTTTTTAAGATTTTACCTGTATTGTATATGAAAAGGGTACTTAACTAGGAAGTTCCCTCAATCAAAAATATTTCTGTAATTAATAGTCTTTTTTCTTTACCGGAATCCAGATTTCGCTTCGATACTTTGGATTTCCAGTATCAGGACTCTCGTTCCACAAAATTTCAGGACCTGGGGCTGCCTCATACCCTGAAGACGGAAACCACTCTGAGTATATTCTTCCCCACACATTTTGAAGTGTTTCCGGAAATGGTCCAATCGATTCAAATATAGCCCAGGTACTACCATCAATTTCTAATACATCAAAATCTGCAGTTTCATTACTTGTTGTTGCTACCCCGATGTAATGGTCTAATTCTCCTTTCTCTTCCATTCTACCTTCCGGAAAATTAGCTGAAGCACTAATAATACCTGTTGGTTCTACATTTGAAATTGCTTTTAACTGTTTAATAACCTCTGGTGTTAAAAGTTCGGTCATTTTTGCAATCTCCGGATTTACACCATTAAAAATAATTGGAACTCTCTTCTTAAATCCTACGATCTTAAAATGTCCTTTCTCAACAATACGATAGTTCATTTCGCATCCTCCTTTAATTGATAATTGAAAGGTCATTCGAGGATAGGCTTTTAACTGTGTGTTCTCACTTCTTGCTTCAGAAGGAAGAATGCCATGCAGGGAATGAAAAGCACGAGAGAATGCATCAGCTGAATCATAACCATATTTAACAGCAACATCGATTATTCTCAAATTTGTACCTTTCAAATCAAGGGCAGCCAGCGTTAATTTCCTTCTTCGAATATATTCTGACAAACCAATTCCTGATAAGAAAGAAAACATCCTTTTAAAATGATACTCTGAGCAGCAAGCAATTTTTGATACTTCACTATAATCAATATCATCAGTTAAGTGCTCCTCAATGTATGCCATTGCATTATTCATTCTAGTTAACGAATCCATCAAACAACCTCCTTTCATCATCAATATTATCAAAGGATGCGCTTACCCATCCGACAATCTGTGCACAGTATAGTCGACTATTTACTATGTTTAAGTTTTCAATTACCTTCTTTCTCTCGATATAATTAGATCTATTTTCTATTTTGTGCCGTGACAGAAATGCCTCATATAGTAATCATATAGTATTGCCTTTATCTACCAGATTTAGCTCATTCGTATAATTCCAGTTCCTATAGAATGTTTTTTGATTAATTTGTTGAAATCTAATTTTGCATCTTTAATGCTTTTAATATCGCCTTCTTCTTTATCTGAGAATGTAGGTCCAAGAATAATGAAATCTATCAGTTCCTCACTAATTTTAATTTCGATATAATCCTCAACAGGCTTTTTCGATTTATGTAAGCTAAATGCAGCCCTATATTCATTTTCTTCTTCCCAAAACCGATGTTTCAAAAATGGCGCTAATTTCTCAACAGATTCAATATATGGAAGTGCGGTTATTACTAAAGATTTTTTTAATTTCAACTCAAAAAAATGTGGTATTCCAATGTAGTCCCCAATTTGAATTGCATAAGCTGTTCGTATTGGAGGAATTATTTCTTGTGTCTGATCCTTGTCATCTTTCACCTTCTCGAAAGCATCTAATGCATTACTACACAGAAAATTAAGTGCAGTCACCTGTTGGTTAGGAGTATAATAAACTGGTGCCAAAAAACCTGTATCGCAGAAATCAGGTTTCTCTGTTTGCAATAACTCAATTAATTTGTCTCTATTCACACCTATACATACACCATTATAATTACTTTCTTCCTTTTCGCTTATAGCAGGTCTATTTATTGTATAAGCATCCCAAAGCAATCTGGAATCCGCTTTACCTGTAAAACAAGTTACATATGATAAAAACTGTCTCTCATATTCTTTTTGCTTAAAGTATCCCAATAAAAATTCCAATAATTTACACTGGTAATCCGTCAGGTTTTTATTTTGTATTTTTAGTTCCTTTATAATATCAACTATATATGTTGTATCTAAAAGATCATTTGATTGGGTACTTAATTTAAATCTCCAAGTGCCGTATCTCAATATGCATTTAAACTTCTCAAAACTTGTATAATGAAAAATGGTTCTAGGAATTATTCTTTTATATTTTTCACTGAGACGTTTTCCCATTAACAGTTCATCTCCTATCCAAGCTTTCTGGCATATTAAAACATCTTGCATAATATCATAATCATCCAAATTATTACAAACTATTTTCCTTAATATTGCATTACCTTCTTACATTCAGAACTAATAATACATTCTTTACAATTTAGGTTATTCGGTCGGCACCAAGTTCGTCCAATCTCCCAGCATGAAAAGTCTATTATCCCAGGAAACTCAGGATTTAGCTCTCTTGCCTTATAGATAATTGAATCTAAATCAGC
>JAAYTS010000225.1 GCA_012517995.1 Clostridium sp. | reverse complement strand
AAACAGCACATTTAAAATATGGGTAGAAGATGGAGAATCAATTAGACTTAAAGCTTCTTTAGTTGATAAATATGGCATTTCAGGAGTAGCTAGCTGGAGGCGAGGTCTTGAAACTTCTGACATTTGGATTGAATTAAAAAAACAGCTTAAATTGAACTTCTAGAAGTTCAATTTAAGCTGTTTATGTTGTTTTTTAATACTTTCTTTGGTATATTTAAAATGGGATTTAAAGCAGGTCTTTAAACTAATTCATTCTTTATGTACACTAAAGGTATTTATAATTACGAAGTAATCTTTGTAGAGAGGAGAATGATTTTTTTGACTCTTCCAAGGAGAGCCGGCATAAGAAAGAAAAACAATTATGAAAAATTATCTTATGACGCGTTTATTTTAACAATAAAAGAAATTAAAGGAGGGAATGACCTTTTAAGAAATGACTTTATTTCTAAATATACTCCTTTTATTATAAGAGTGACATCAAATGCTTTAGGGAGATATATTGATACTAAAAACAGCGATGAGTTTAGTGTGGCATTGTCTGCATTTAATGAAGCGATAAACGCCTTTGATTTAACAAAAACATATAATTTCTTTTTATTTTCTGAGCAGGTAATAAAAAGGCGTTTAATTGATTACTTGAGAAGAAATAAACATTCCAAAGAATTTCCCTTTTCATATTTTGGCGAGGAACAGGAATTTAGAGAAGAAACTTTTGGCTTTTCTTTGGATATTGGTTATGAGGATGTAGAAAACAAAGAAGAGATTGAGAAATTTAAAAAGAACCTTAAGGAATTTGACATAAGTCTTATGGATTTGGCTTTATGTGTCCCAAAACACAGGGACTCAAGGAGGCTGTGCATTAAAATTGCAAAAATCTTAGCGGAAGATGATTTTATGTATGAAGACCTTATTAAAAACAAGAGGCTGCCTAGAAAGGAATTGAAAAAGAAAATTAAAGTACATACAAGAACGCTTGGAAATAACAGGAAATACATTATTGCATTATGTCTTATTTTAAAAAGCAATCTTGATTTGTCTAAAAGATATCTTGAGCACGCAATGGAAGGAGGCAAATGATATTGAGTAGAATGGGTGTAGTATATGAGATGGAGGAAAGTAAAGCACTGGTATTAACACCGGAGGGGGAGTTTGTTGTTGTAAAAAGGCAAAATCATATGTTGCCAGGTCAGCAAATAATATTTGATGACAAAGATATGTATAATGAGAAAAAATGGATTAACAAATACACAGCCATTGCGTCAGCGGCAGCAGCTGTTTTTATTGCAGTGTTTTTGCTCATGGGATTTTTTAATTCTGATGACGTATATTGTTTTGTAAATATTGACATAAATCCCAGTTTCGAGTTTCTTTTAGATAGCGAGTATAAAGTAATAGAAGCTAAGGCAATTAATAATGATGCAAAAATTTTACTTGATAATATGGAAATTAACCAAAAACCCATGAAAGATGTTTTTTTGGATTTGATAAAAAAATCAATAGACTTTGAGTTTATTGATGCTAAAACTCAGGATGTAATTCTTTTTTCAGCTGCTTTAAATGAAGAAGGATTTAATATGAAAAGAAATAAAGATGAACAGAATATTTTAGAGTTTATAGAAAGTATGGATGACTTAGTAGCTGAATTTAATGATGAGTTTAACATTTTGGTAAAGGCATTAAAAGTGACAGCTAAAGAAAGGGAAGAGGCTTTAGAGAATAATATTTCAATGGGGAAATATAGTTTATATCTTAAAGTAAGAGAAATAAATAAGGATATTAATTTAGAAGATGTGGAAAATATGAGCATATCTGAGCTTGTAGGGGTGTTAAATAATATGGATAGGGAAGAAGAAACAGATTTAATGGAAACATCAGAGGGAGAGAAAACACCTGAACCAATTAAAACACCTGAGCAAGCGGCAACACCAGAGGCAGTTCAAACGCCTGAGATACCGTCAACAACACTGCCGGAAGATACTATAAGTCCATTGCCTACAATGGAGCCTATAGAGGTGTCTGATACACCTCCAATCATAGATGTAACTTCTACACCAAAAAGGCAAGAGGTAGCCAGCAACAGTTTAAAGATTCAATATTATTGTGAAGATGATAATATTGAACCCCAAACAATTGATTATAGTTTTAGGATTTTAAACACTAGCGATAGTGTGGTTGAACTTAAAGATGTTAAAGTGAGATATTATTTTAAAGATGATACAAATATACCTTTAGATTTATTTGTATATTTCTTTAGTCATGGAAATGAATCGGAGGTTTATGGAGAATTTTATAAATTACCAGAAAAAGTTAATGCAAATAAATATTTAGAATTAAGATTTATGACCGGAAAAATAGAACCAGGAGAATTTGTTTATGTTCAAGGTGCTATTTACAGAAAGGATTGGAGCAGATTTGATCAGAGGGATGACTACTCATTTAATGCTGATGCAGACTCTTATATAGATTGGGACAAGATGACGGCATACATTTCAGATGTACTTGCATGGGGAATTGAACCAAATTAACTTAACAGATAAAAGCCCTAACTTTTAAAAGATTAGGGCTTATTAGTTCCAAGAAGCTTGTATTCACTTATCTTGGTATAGATCCTTTTATTTTCAACCTGCTCACTTTTAAAAAGAGATAGGCTGTCTACATGTATTGTTTCTATATTAGGAGTTCCTATTGCTTCTTTTATTATTGAAAAATCACATTTAAAAACAAGGTCTTGAGCAATTGTTATGTGAGGTACAAATTTTCTTTTTTCCTTAGGAAAACCCAAGGGGATTAGTGATTTATCAATTTCTTTATGCAATGATACCAGTTGTTGAATTCCTTCAGAAATTCCAATCCATAAAGTCTTTATAGAATTTCTGCTGGCAAAAAAACCGAAATCTCTAAAAGAGAGGTTAAAAGGTTCAGTATTGTGGCATAGCTCTTTTAATACATTGTCTATTTGTTCTGCTTTAAGTACACTTATTTCATCTAAAAATTTTAATGTTATGTGAAAATTGTCGATATGTTTCCATCTGCCTTTTTGTGCATATTTTTTAAATCTTTTTTGAAAAGTATAAAATTCATTTTTTACTGCCTGATTAAAATCAATCCCTATAAAAGCCCTAATAGGAATAACCTCCTTTAAATTTAATTTCACAATTGTTTCTGGAGTTGTTGTTAAAAGATAAAAGTTTGTAATATTTCTCAAACAAATAAAAGCTTATGCTAATTATTTTAACATCATTAATCACGACATACAACTACAAAATAATAAAACCAATTTTTTCTTATCAACTTAAAAATCAGTTGATTTTTT
>JAAYTS010000043.1 GCA_012517995.1 Clostridium sp. | reverse complement strand
TTTAATTTGTCTTTAACTTTTGTAAATTCTTCGTTAAAAGTAACTTTTTTATCTTTTTTCTTAAGAAAATCACAATCATCACTTTTTGAACCGGAACCTAAAGCTTCAAGAAGTCTTGCAGCTTCTCCGCTAGATATTTTCCCCTCTTCTAACATTTTAAGTATATACATTTTTTCTTCACTAAATGACATAACTGCCTCCTCCTTTTTTTGGTTTTTACCGTTAGATAAATAATTTATTTCTTCAACAGTTCGAGAGCTTCATCAACAGATATCTCACCATTGTTCAATCTGTCCAAAATTTCTTTTCTATCTATTGATTCATATGCTGTGCTATCAACTTTGTGTCCTAAAGCCATTACCACATCTTCAATTTTATTTTTAACTGTAGGATATGAAATTCCCAATTCTTTCTCTATTTCTTTTATATTTCCTCTGCACTTAATAAATACATCAACAAATATTTTTTGTTCAGGAGTAAGTTTGCAAAACTTACATAAATCAAAATTCCCTTCAATTGTTGTTTTACATTTAGAGCATCTAATTTTAGTTATTGAAGTGTCACCATCACACACAGGACATTTGCCCAACACTTCCCTTTTCATATAATCACTCCTCATATTTATTCCGACTTTCTTTCATTATATTTATTATGATAATACATTATTTAATATTTGTCAAATAGGTGATAAATATTTTTAATTTTTAAGTTAATTTTATTAATTTTGTATTTGGCTGTATTGAAATTAATAAATTATCCAATGATAATGCATATAGGCGCATACCATTGGATAACAGATGGGTTTTAGCAATTATTAATATGATAAGTTACTTATTATTTTTTGACTCTCTTTCTTTTTTTGAAAAAATGCAACCACAATAATCTTGCCGGTATAGGTTATATTTTTTTGATAAATCAATGGAATTTTTAAAACCATTATTCTTTTTAAAATCAGCTATTAAAAATTTAACACTGTATTTGTCTTGTAATGATTGTCCAATTTCATTAATGATATCAGCATTTTTTAGAGGACTAATTGATAGGGTTGAAGTAAAATAATCAAATTTGTTTTCAGCAGCATACATTGCAGTTTTTTCTAGCCTTAATGATATGCATTGTTTACAGCGCTCACTCCCCTCACCTAAATTTTCCAGTCCCTTAACTTTTTCATAAAACAAGTGGCTTTCATAATCTGTTTTAGCAACTTTTATATCAAGTTCCATTTTAGGTATCAGGTGAATTTGTTCTTGTAATCTCTTGTGATATTCTTCTTTCGGATATATATTAGGGTTAAAAAACAATATCTCCAAATTAAAAGTTTCATTTAGCACCTCTAAAACATGTGTGCTGCATGGAGCACAACAACTATGAAGCACCAATTTAGGCCGCTGCCCTTTGCTTTTTATACTTTCTATTTCTGCAATCATCAGTTTGTGATAATTAATTTTGTTCATTTTTCTTCCTCTTTTCCTAAAAACCTAAAAGTCTTATCGTCTTCATTTTTTATCTTCTAGTCAAACAATATAACCTCTAAAAATTTCTCCCCGTCTGAATCTACAGAAATAACTTTCGTTCCTAAAGCTTCTTCCACTTGTGATACTGTTATATCGTCTAAGAATACCTCTTCTCCCATTCGAAGCATGTTTGAAGGTATTATTAATCTTTCCCCTAATTTTTCTCCTTTATCTAGCCTTTCTTTTATCTGCTTAATTAAATCCTGTCCTGTAATTAAACCGGATACCGTTATGGTTTCCCCAAAAAAATCATTCCGTATACAAACTACATCAATCTCTATGTGGAAAAAGGCCTCGGTTATTTGTTTTGCAAAATCCTTCATTGTAGCATAAGCTAATTTTCCGGTAGCTATTGTAAATTTATTTTTTATATTATTTGAAAGGGTATTATAATCCTTACGGCGCTTAATATTGTGCAGGGCTTTATAGAATTCGTTTATAAAACTTCTCATCATCCCCACGCCGTTTTCAATTTGAAGATAGCCATCATACCTGTTTTCTTCCGGAAAATCACGCCCTGCCATAATATACCATTCGTCACTGGCATGTATAAAATGCAGGCCATATTTATTATAAAATTCCTGCTGCCGGCTTTCAATGATATCAATAACCCTGTCAGCATCCTGCCTGTTAAACATTTCAAGTTTAAAAAGCCCATCCCTGTACTTTGTAATACCAGCAGGGACTACCGACACACTTTTTAAATACGGCAAAAACTTAGACAAATCATCAATGGAACGCTTAAGTTCTTCCCCGTCATTAACATTTTTACAAAGTACTATCTGGCCGTTCATTTCAATGCCTGCTTTATAAAAGGTTTCAAGATATTTCAGTTTCTCCCCTGCAAACCGATTGTTCAGCATTTTAGAGCGCAATTCAGGGTTTGTGGTGTGTATTGAAATGTTAATTGGCGCTAAGTGAAATTTAACTATCCTGTCAACATCTTTTTGGCTCATGTTGGTGAGGGTAATATAGTTCCCCTGCAAAAATGACAACCTAGAATCATCATCTTTAAAATATAATGTTTCACGCATGCCAGGGGGCATCTGGTCAATAAAGCAGAAAATGCACTTGTTGCGGCATGAACGACAGGCGCTCATAAGACCGCTTTCAAACTCAATTCCCAAATCCTCTTCATAGTCTTTTTCAATTTCTAAAATCCACTCTTCACCGCTTTGCTTTTTAATCAGAACCTCTATATATTCATTTTTAATAAGGTACCTGTAGTCAAATACATCCTCTATTTCCTGGCCGTTTATTGTCAAAAGGATATCCCCAACATTGATATCAATTTCCTTAGCAATCGAATTTATGTGTACTTTTTTAATAATATGGCCTTGATATTTGTCTTTTTTCAATTTTATGTTCCTTTCAATATCAATGGTTATTTTGGCTAAATATATCAGCTTGCCTATTTTCTTTTAAAAATATAATACCCCAGCATTTTGCCGGTGGCAAGTTTTTTGTTGTAATGCCCACAGCTATTTGACTTTTAAGCAATAAAATGTTATTCTTAATATAGAAAATCCGAATACCTTGTGGTAATGGGGGAACCAATTTTTGGGGTGAATCTTAAGTTTTTAAGAAGGGCTACTTGGGGGTCCTAACCCGTCAGCTAACCTCATAGGAGAAAACCAAGCGTGTGACAAACTCATTTTGAGTAGGGTGATGCGCTTTTTTCATTTTACCAGTTTGACATTAAACAAATATCCAAGGGCACAAAAATTCATCTTTGGGTCTTTGTTTAAGCCAATACATAAAAAAGGAGGGTGAGTTTTACTGCATTAATTAAAATGAAAAGCGGCCATCATCATAATGAATAATATTTATGATGTGGAGGAGTTAAATTTGGAGTTAATTTTGAAAGTATGTGTTGTTTTGCTAGTTGGTGCAATAGGGGGTAAAATAACCAGTCACTTTAAGCTTCCCAATGTATCAGGATACTTAGTAGCTGGGCTGCTTTTAGGACCATCTTTTCTTCACTATCTAAATAGTGGGGATATTGATTCATTTACAATTATTAGTGAATTTGCACTAGGAATAATAGCATTTAGCATTGGTAACGAATTTACCATAAAAGAAATGTCAAAGCTAGGAAAATCCATAACTATTATAACCCTTGCAGAAGTTGTAGGGGCTGTTACTATAGTTTTTTGTGTTATGTACTTTTTATTTAATCAATCCTTTGCGTTTAGCACTGTAATTGCAGCTATGTCAGCATCCACAGCCCCAGCAGCAACCTTATTGATAATAAGGCAATTTAATGCAAAAGGTCCTTTGACAAAAACTATTTTGCCTGTAGTGGCATTAGATGATGTATTTGGGATTATTTCCTTTGGAATTGCAATATCATTAGCTAAGCTATCGGTTGGAAGCCAACAATCTTCCTTTTTTAAAATGTTTAGCGGTCCTTTTATAGAAATAGGAGGCTCTCTCCTATTAGGATTGGTACTGGGTATTTTATTATCCCTCATTACTAAAAAAGCTAAGGGCAGGGACGAAATGCAGGTAACAACTTTGGCAGCCATTGGAATTGCTTCTGGTCTGGCACACCATTTAAATCTTTCACCTTTGCTTACCTGTATTATGATGGGAACAACCTTAGTAAATTTAGCCCACAAACCTCAACGTGTTTTTGACTCAATAAATGACTTTGCATCACCAATTTATGTATTGTTTTTTACTTTAGCTGGTGCAAGTCTAGATATAAGCATACTTACTAAAGTTGGCTTAATGGGCGTAGCCTATATCTTTGCTAGGGCAGCAGGTAAAATGTTAGGTTCCTGGGTCGGGGCAAAGTCAGTTAAGGCAGAGCCTGCAGTAAGAAAATATTTAGGTCTTTCTTTACTTCCTCAAGGAGGAGTGGCAATTGGGCTTGCAGTGTTAGTAAGACAGCAGCTGCCAGAATATGCAACAGACATCAGCACTATTATTATGTTTAGCATACTTGTCTATGAATTATTAGGACCAATCTTTGCAAAAATTGCCCTACAAAAAGCAGGAGAAATTGATGGAGGAAAAGAAAGAAAAGAGTTAACTGGAAAAAACAAAAAAAAGCCGGAAATAGCTTGTTAAATCTGTGCAAAGGAAGGTGAGTATCATTCACGCACTTTTTATAGTATTAAATGAATTAGATTATTTAGACGATATCCTAGGCGGATTCGTTGACATTGGTTTAAGTGGTGCAACGGTTTTAGACAGTCAAGGTATGGCAAATATTATTGTTAACAGCAGCAAGCAGCATTCTTTTCTATATGGACATTTGAAAAAATTTATGCAAGATAGTTTGCCATACAACAAAACCATTTTTACTGTAATAGAGAAGGAAGAGTTATTGCAAGAGGCTGTATCTGTTGTCCAAAATATCATAGGGCATGCTCTAAGACCTGGTGTAGGTTTTATGTTTAGTATACCTATTGCAAAAATATATCCTATGGGAATAGAGGAGTAATAAATGTGTTTTTTGCACTATAAAAACGTCTTATAGCCCCTAAGTTATAAGACGTTTTAAATTTAATTTTAAATTTAAGTTTTGCCACATCTGTTTTTTAATAGAAAAATATCTTTTTAAAGCATTAATCTTTATAGAAGTTTCTTAATATGGGGTTCCACCTCTTCTGGAGTTACAGAAGGTGCAAATCTAACTACTATATTCCCCTCCCTGTCGATAAGAAACTTTGTAAAATTCCAATGTATTTCATCTTCTATCACTGTATAAATACCTTTAAGTTTTTCATATAGCTCCTTCATAAGACCATTATCAATTTCCTCAGGTGCTTCTTTCTTTAGATATTTATATAATGGATGGGCATTTTCTCCATTTACTTCTATTTTAGCAAATGTTTCAAAATCAGTAGCAAATTTTACTCTGCAAAAATTAGCTATTTCTTCATTTGTTCCTGGTGCTTGATTTAAAAACTGATTACATGGGAAGTCAAGTATTTCAAAGCCCTCATCCCTGTATTTTTCATATAATTTTTCTAATCCTTCGTATTGAGGGGTATATCCACAACCTGTAGCTGTATTAACTATAAGCAAAACTTTCCCTTTATATTCTTTTAGCGAAATCTCGCTTCCATCAACTCTTTCTACTTTATAATCATATATACTCATAATTGTCCTCCTTTTTTTATTTTATAAATTTATCTTCTTCTTTTAACATTTTTGATTTTGTCTATTTAAATCCATTTATGTAAAATCAAAAGCTTAATAACAACTTTAATAACTTTAAGTAGTACCTTTTATTATTTATACCAATTAAAAATACTTTTAAACAATAACTTGTTGCAATAAATACTTTTTGTTATGATAAAAATAATAAGAATTAAAATATAAATAATAAATATTATATAAAAGGGGAATTGTATGAAATCAATAAATATATTGGTAGTAGGAACTGGTGCAATTGGAAGCTTTTATGGGGGAAAACTTGCCATGGCAGGTGCAAGTGTAAGTACACTTGTAAGATCTGACTATGAATATGTAAAGGCAAATGGAATAAAAGTTAAAAGTATAAACGGAAACTTTGTATTTAAACCAGACGAAGTTGTACAAAAAGTTGAAGACTACTCAAAAACGCCTGACTATATAATTGTTTCAACTAAAGTTATTCCAAGCATTAATGTAGAAGAAATAATACGTCCTAAAGTTGGAGATAACACTGCTATAGTTTTAATTCAAAATGGCATAGACATTGAAGATCCTATCGCAAAGGCCTTTCCTGAAAATGAAATTATAAGTTGCCTTGCTTTTATTGGTGTGTCAAAAACAGGTCCTGGACAAATTAATCATCAAGAATTTGGACGTATTGTTATAGGCAGCTATCCAAAAGGGAAAACAAAAAAAGTTACCCAGCTTCAAGAAATGTTTAATGCATCAAATGTCCCTTGTACAGTAGACGAGAATATCGTATCTGCAAGATGGGAAAAGCTTATTTGGAACGCACCTTTTAATCCCATATCTGTAATAGGCGGTGGAATTACTACTGATATTATTATCAATAACAGTGAATCTCTAAAACTTGTTAAAAAAATAATGAACGAGGTTATAGATTTGGCAAATGCTTTTGGACATAATTTACCCAAAAGTTTAGCAGATAAAAATATAGAATACACTTTAGAAATGAAACCTTATAAACCAAGTATGCTATTAGATTATGAAAATAAAAGACCTCTTGAAGTAGAAGCTATTTTGGGAAATGCTGTAAGACTTGCCAGGAGAAAAAACTTTCCTGCCCCAAATTTAGAAACAATGTACGCTATGCTTTTACTTCTAGATGAAAATAATAAATAAAATTTGCGAAAAAATAAATTTTTTTATAAAATAATAGCATATACTAGTCAACTTTTGATATAATTGTAATAACACAGAGAATTTTTTAAACTATCAAGTTAAAATGTATTATGTCTTATGATGTTTTTTCTAGTATTTTTTTGGAAAGGGGGAATCTACTTGGCAGAATGGTGGAACGCCATGCCGGGCTTTGAGAAGTTTTTTTGGTTTTTTGCTATACCCTTTACAGCAGTTTTTCTTTTACAATTGATTATGCTATTTATAGGTCTAGGTGATGATGCTGGTGATATGACAGGTGATGCTGATTTTCTGGACGGTTTTGGCATGCCAGAGGGTATTGATGTACCAGAGGGTATTGATATGCCAGAGGGTGTTGATGTGCCAGACGATGCTGATGACGGTATTTTTCCAAATGTATTTAAGGTGCTGTCCATTAGAAATATCATAACCTTTTTTACCATATTTGGATGGGCAGGCATCACAATTTATAATGTGGGGGCAAGCAAAATTGTAACTGTTATCGCTTCTATTTTTATTGCATCAGCAGTAACAGTTCTAATATCAATGTTGTTTTTATCTATTCTTCGGTTAACCGAGAGCGGAAATATCAATTTAAACGATGCAGTGGGGCACATAGGAGAAGTATACGTGCCAATACCCGCTAATGAGTCGGGAATTGGTAAAGTACACGTTACTTTTAACGGGGTTTTCAGAGAGATAGATGCAGTGACCCCTGATGAAGCACTTCCCACAGGTACTAAGGTACTGATAATTAAACTTAGAGATGATGACACTTTTATTGTAACAAAAAATGATATGAAAGGGTGGTAGTTTATATGTTAGCTATAATAACAAAATTACAAGGCAGTTTATTAATTTTAGTTACTATTATTGTGGTTATGATTTTTTCCACTATAGTTGCATTGTTTTCAAGATACAAAAAATGTCCATCTGACAAAATACTCGTAGTATATGGTAAAGTGGGCAAAAATAAAGAAGGCAGTACACGTTCTGCAAAATGTATTCATGGTGGAGCTGCTTTTATATGGCCAATAATCCAGGATTACAGTTTTTTAGACCTTAAACCCATATCTATTGAAGTAATGCTGCAAAGTGCTTTAAGTAGACAAAATATCAGGGTTGATGTTCCTTCTATATTTACAGTAGCTATATCTACAGAACCAAGCACAATGCAAAATGCTGCTGAAAGACTTTTAGGATTAAAGCAAGATGCAATAGCAGCTTTGGCAAAGGACATAATTTTTGGTCAGCTAAGGCTTGTAATAGCCACAATGGAAATTGAAGAAATAAATTCTGACAGGGATAAGTTTTTAAGCAATGTTACTGCAAACGTTGAAGCTGAATTAAAGAAAATAGGTTTAAGACTTATAAACGTAAACGTAACAGATATAAACGATGAATCAGGGTATATTGAGGCCCTTGGTAAGGAAGCAGCTGCAAAGGCTATCAATGATGCAAAGAAAAGCGTTGCAGAAAAAGACAGAGACGGTTCTATAGGTGAGGCTAATGCCAAAAGAGATGAAAGAATTAAAGTTGCAGAAGCTAATGCAGCAGCTGTAGAAGGTGAAAACAGATCACAAATAACAATTGCAATGTCAGAAGCAATTAGAAGAGAGAAGGAAGCAGAAGCTAATAAAAAAGCTATTGCAGCAGAAAAAGTACAACGTGCTAAAGCTCTTGAAGAATCATATCATGCTGAAGAAGAAGCAGAAAAAGCAAGAGCAAACAGAGAAAAAGCTACTCGTGAAGCAGACGTTATAATCCCTGCTGAAATTGAAAAGAAGAAAGCACAGATTGATGCTGATGCTGATGCTGAAAAAATCCGAATTAAAGCTAAAGGGGAAGCAGATGCTATATTTGCTAAGATGGAAGCTGAAGCAAGAGGTTTGAAAGAAATAATGACCAAACAGGCAGAAGGTTTTGAAAAGATAGTAGAAGCGGCAGGTGGAGATGCTCAAAAAGCAGTAATGCTTATGGTAGCTGACAAACTTCCTGAACTAATAAAAACACAAGTAGAAGCAGTTAAAGGAATTAAAATTGATAAAGTTACTGTTTGGGACAGTATGGGCAATGGAAAAGGCACTCCTTCAACAGCTAATTTTCTTTCTGGTATGTTAAAGTCTATTCCACCTTTAAAAGACTTGTTTAATATGGCTGGAATGGAACTGCCTGATTATTTAGAAGGTGGAAAAAAAGATACTGAAAATACAGGAATACGTTACACCCTGGATGAAAGTAGTGAAAACTTTCAGGAAAAAGATATTGAAGAGAATCCAGAAGAGAATTCAGATAAAAACTCAAAAGAAGAAGCTTTGGAAAACCCTAATGTGTTTTAGTCCCTGTTTGAATATAAGGAGTTAAATATGACTATACAATTTCACATAAAAACCCTTTGCACATCTTTAGATGCATTTCAAATCTATAAGCTTGTTGCAAAGGGTGAAGATTACATCTTTTTAGACAGCTCAAAAAAAGAACTGCCCTATGGCGGGTATAGCATAATTGGTATAAATCCGTTTTTAACGGTAAAGTATGAAAATAACTGTATTTATGAAAAAACTAGTGGGGAATTTTTTTCCCCACTAGGTAAATATAAAAATATATTTAATTATTTAAAGGAAAAAATACAAAAATACAAGCTCAATAATCCTACAGACCTTCCTTTTGTAGGAGGAGCAATCGGATATTTCAGTTATGATTTTGGATGTCGTCTTAAAAATATTCCATTGCCATCAGAGCAAATAGCAGCAATTCCCGAAGTATACTTTGTTTTTTATGACAATGCTATTATTATTGACCACAAAACAGGACAAGTATCTGTTACAGGACTTGGAATTTTACAAGATGCAAAAAAAAGTGTTGATGCCTTAGTATGTGAGATAAAAGATAATAGATATGCTGAAAAAAACCAGGAAGCTTTTGAAAAATCAATACATACACCATTTTTTAAATCCTGTTTTTCTAAAAAAGACTATATAAAAGCAATTGAAAAGATGCAAAATTATATTCATAAAGGTGATATTTTCCTTGCTAATATGACTCATACCTTCTCTAGCATTTTTCAAAATAATCCTCAAAGTACCTATGAGAATTTAAGAAGGATAAACCCTGCTCCATTTTCGGCATATTTGCCTTTAGATGGATTTCATGTTTTGTGTTCATCACCAGAAAGATTTTTAAAGGTACGAAATGGTAATGTCGAAACACGCCCTATAAAAGGTACCATTCCAAGGGGACAAACGCCACAGGAGGATGAGATTAATAGATGTATTTTAGAAAACAGTGAAAAAGATAAATCTGAACTGGCAATTATTACTAAACTGGAGAAAAATGACTTGATGAGAGTGTGCAAACCAGATACAGTAAAGGCTAAGGAGTTATTTAAAATTGAAGCCTTTGCCACCGTTTTTCATTTAGTGTCCACAGTAGTAGGTACCTTAAAAGATAATTGCACCTGTGTAGACTGTATGGAAACAATGTTTCCCGGTGGTTCCATTACCGGAGCTCCAAAGCTTAGATCTATGGAAATTATTTCTGAATTAGAAAGAAATCAAAGAAATCTATATACAGGGTCAATTGGTTATTTTGGATTTGACGGAAATGCAGATTTTAATGTTGTCATTCGCAGCATCTTAATAAAAGATAATTATGCACATATTGGAGTGGGTGGCGGTATCACCAGCCAATCAAACCCTCAGTGGGAATACAATGAAACCATTGCAAAAGCTATTGCCCTTTTTAACAGCTTAAAAGCAGAGTATTTTGTTTAGAATCTCTGGTGGAGGTATTTATGAAAGGAAAAAATGAATTTTTAAAAGATGAAATTATATTTATTGATGAAAATAAAAATCAATCTGTACTATATAAAATGGATGAAGGTCTTCAATTTGGACTTGGTTTTTTTGAAACCATTTTAATTAGAGATAAAGTATACTTTTTAGAGGAACATTTACATCGCCTTAATAAAAGTTTGGAGACCTTTGGATTTGGTTTTTATGTGTCTTTTGAGGCTGTAGAAAAGTTAATACAAACCTATTTTTTAAAAAACATTGCTTTAAAAATTATTGCTACAGAAAAAAATTTATTTGCCATGACCCGCCCTATTTCATATAATTTAGAAACATACCAAATGGGAAAAAAAGTTACCATTAGCAATGTGATAAAAAGCAGTCACTCTGGACTTTTAGTTCATAAAAGCCTTAACTATGGTGAAAATATTTTGGAGCTTCGGAAGGCAAAAGAATCAGGCTTTGACGATTGCCTGTTTTTAAATGAAAATGGTCATATTACAGAAAGTGCCATTGCTAACTTGTTTATTATTCATAAAGATAAATTAATAACCCCTCCCCTTTCCGATGGTCTTTTACCTGGAATCATCCGGCAAAAAATAATTGAAAACTTCACCGTCTATGAGGATCACATCACTAAAGACCAACTTAAATCCTGCCAAGGAGCGTTTTTAACAAATAGTTTATTGGGAGTAGTAAATATTTCACATGTTGAAGATATAAAATTAGCTAATCATCCATTAAGTCATGATGTAGCCAGATTCTTTGGAGAAATGATCCCACAAAATGAGAAATACAGGTAAAATAATAAATATTTTAATATGAATTAATTTAGGCAATTAAGCAGAAAATATATTATAATAAAAAGTTACTTTATTTAAGGAGCCCTGAATTTGAAAGTAGCAATAATTGGTGGAGGATTATCAGGCATTGTATGTGCCATTCAGTTACAAAGATATGGAATAAAGCCCCATGTATTTGAAAAAAACAAAAAAGTTGCAGAACCATATAGACATGTAGGTGCAGCTTTAGAAATTGCTCTAAGGCCAATCAAAGACCCCCTGGAATATTTAAATGAAAAATATAATATATTTTTAAAACCATCAGGACTGGTTAATAAAGTTATTCATAATGGTCCAACAACTTCTTCAACCATAACAGGTAATCTTGGTTATTTTTTAACTCGTGGCAATCACCCCAACAGCCTTGTTAACCATTTAGTTAAAGATTTTAAAGGTAAAATTTATTTAAACAAAAAAGTAGATTATAAAGACTTAAAAAAGACTTACGATATAGTTGTTGTGGCAACTGGACACCCTGTGGAAGCAAAAGAACTTGGTCTTTGGAATGAAATAATTAAAATGAGTGTTAAAGGGACTATTATTAGTGGGAATTTTGATACTGATACATTTACAGTGTGGATAAATAAAGATTACTGTAAGTCAGGATACGCTTACCTAACCCCTTTTAATAATAGAGAGGGCTGCCTTGTGCTAGCAGTCAATGATATACAACCAGAAGAAATAGAAAAGTATTGGGAAAAGTTTTTAGAAACAGAAAAACTAAATTATAAAATAAAAGAAACTTTTAATAGAGAGCATTATGCAGGTTTTATGTATCCCCATAAGGTTGACAATATATATTTCATAGGCAATGCTGCAGGCTGCTTAGATCCTCTATTAGGATTTGGTGCTTTTTCCTGTGTGCTTACCGCAAGTGAAGCAGCAAAGTCCATAGCATATGGAATAGATTATGAGTCAGCAATAAAAAGCGTTATTGATTTTAATACGAAGATGCTGGAGTTTAGAAAAACTTTTAATAAGTTAAATAATAAAGACTACGATTTATTAATAAAGTCTATAGGCCTTCCTAAAGTTAATTCTTTATTTTATAAATGGAATAAAATAAATGTTGTAAATATAGGCTCTTATATAAGTAAACTCCTTAACAAATATGTTTAGATTTAATTAGCCCAGTAAAAAGCCCCCTCCATGTTTGGGGAACTAAATATGAAGGAGGCTTTATCTATTTTAAAATTACAACATGCTTACTCTACTGGGAATTTGTCTATTATTCCAAGGATATACCTTGTCATCAATGATGAATCTATAGAGTTTATAACTTTATCCCCGTTTAAGTCTGCTGCAGTCAATCCATCTTCATAAGGAAATTTATCTATTACTCCAAGAATATATCTTGTCATCAATGATGAATCTATAGAGTTTATAACACCATCATTATTTAAGTCACCATATAGTATAGATGTCTCATTTGTTTCAAGGACTTTCCACACTTCCCCTTCGTTTCTAAACAAATAACCAGTTTCTAAAGGCTTAGTTATTTCAAGTATGTTAAACATTGAATTTGGATAATTTATAAAAACAACAGTTTGCACTTTATCTCCGCTTAATCTTACCCTGTGTGTTCCATTTGCTTCAAAATTACGTACTGCATTTGAATTATTTAGTTCATTCCTTTGATAAAAATCACCTTTTACCTCCAATGTTCCTGCTCTTAAAACACTACCATTATCGCTAATTGAATGCATAACAAAATCTCCAAACACTTGTACATAATCCTCTTCATTTATCATTGCTAACTTAGCATCTACTTGCCCACCTGCAAAAGATTCAATGTAATAACTTCCGTATACTATTAAATTTCCGTTATTTACAGATATCCTTCCTCCAAGATGCCATAAATCTCCTTTTACTACAAGTGTATGCCCATTTAAATCTATATTGGCTGTAATTATCAGGTCACCTTCAAATTCTAAATTTTCATCCAATGTATAATCTTCA
>JAAYTS010000224.1 GCA_012517995.1 Clostridium sp. | reverse complement strand
TACCAATTTCCATCCCATCCATTTTCTTCTATTGCTTTTACAATCTTTTTTGCTGTGCTGGCATACTTTTTAGCCCTGTCTTTTTCTCCCATTCTTTCACAAATAGGCACAAATGAATTTAGTATAGAGTACAAAAACCAGCCCATCCATATACTTTCTCCTTTTCCCTTGTTTCCAACTGTATTCATTCCGTCATTCCAGTCTCCCGAGCCCATAAGAGGTATGCCTCTTTCTCCAAACTTTAAAGATATATCTATTGCCCTTATGCAGTGTTCATATAAAGTAGCAACAGTATCAGAAACCTTTGGTATACGATAGGCTTCATCTTCAAAATCCTTTAATGGCTCATCCTCTAAAAATGGCGTCTTTTGGAGTAATATGTCATAATCTTCTGTAATTTTCAAATATTCCGAAGTAACATAAGCCAGCCATAAACGGTCGTCTGAAAATCGGGTTCTTGTTCCTTTATATTTTTCTTCATGCCACCAATGCTGCACATCTCCTTCTAAAAATTGATGACTTGAATGAATAAGAATTTGATTTTTTGTAATCTCAGGCCACACATGTATAACTGCCATAGAGTCCTGAAGCTGGTCCCTATACCCATATGCTCCCCCAGACTGATAAAATGCAGACCTACTCCATATCCTACAGGAAACAACCTGATACATAAGCCACCCATTTAACAAATAATCCATTGCAGTATCAGGGGTATAAAACTGCACTCTTCCAAGCTTTTCTTCCCAAAACTCTTTAACTTCTTTTAGAGACTTTTTAGCTTCCTCAACTACCCTGTACTTAGTAACAAGAGTTTCCACCTCTTCTACCGACCTACCTGCACCTAATAAAAATACAATTTCTTTTTCTTCATCTGCCTTTAGTTCACAATTTACACTCAAAGCAGCACAAGGATCCAAGCCTGCTCCAACATTTCCTGAAAACTCCACCTGCATTATACCATCAGGTTTTTTAATATTCCCTGTACCAAAAAATTCTCTTCTGTCCCCGGTAACTGAACGTTTTTTTATTGATGAATCAATAAAACCAATTGTACCTAAAAATTCTTCATTATAATTATTTTTTATTAATATAGTACCCAAATCATGTATACTAGTACTTATATGAGGTGCGGTAAACTGATCGCTTACTCCTAAAACAGGTCTTATATAGTATACAAGATTAATTTTTCTAGCCTTTTTGGATGTATTTTTTATTTTCAAAATGCTTATTTTTATAGAGTCTTCCAAAGGAACAAATTGCACCAAATTATGCATTATACCGTGAAACTCATGTTCAAATACAGTATAACCAAAGCCATGTCTTACTGTATAAGGTTCATCATTTCGTATTGGCAAAGGAGTAGCCGACCACAACTTTCCATCTTCCTCATCACATAAATACAAAATTTCTCCCGGAATATCACTTACAGGGTCATTTGACCAAGGAGTAAGTTTGTTTTCACGGCTATTTTGACACCATGTATACCCTGAACCTGACTCTGTTACCAAAAATCCAAAGTTTTTGTTGGATATAATATTTGACCATGGCAAAGGAGTATTTGTATCCTTTTCAAGATTAATCACATATTCCCTTCCATCATTGCTAAATCCACCTATTCCATTATAAAATCCCAGCTCCCTGTCTTCCACAAATGTTTTTCTTTCATAAGTTTGAGCCTCTTGACTAAACTTCTTTAATGGCAGAACACTTCTTTTTTCTTCTTTCATAAGCTGTTCTTCTAAATCACCTGATTTTCCGTCTAACACTACCCTTGCAGTGGCACAAATTAAGTCAATATCTTCTTTTTCCATATTGCTTCCCTTTAGAATAAATACCCCGCCAGGTTTGTTTATCATATCATGGGCATGACTTTTAGATATAATATCGTTTAAAAGTCCCTGCAGTGGATTATTATAGCTGTTCTCTTCCTCATTAATGATAACCAAATCAACTTTAAGATTTTTAAATTTCCAATATTCATGTGCCTTTAAAATATCATAAATAATCTCTATATCATCTGATTTATCAAGGATGACAAGTACAATAGGTATATCTCCCGAAATTCCATATGCCCAAAGTGCAGACTGTCCTTTTTTGTTATCTAATATACATTTACGTCTCAACTTTTGCTGGGGACTTATAAACAGTATATGAGGCACTAATTCCTGATAAAATTCAATCTCTTTAGATTTAAGATTTAAATATCTTGCTTCCACCCTGCTTCTTGTAAGGGCAAGATCAAATTCTTCAGTTATAACACTTTGACTTGAATATTTTTCCAACTTCTCTAAAACTTCATCTCTACTATCAGCTATTAATGTGACAAAAGAAATTTTAACTGAACTTTCAGCCTCTATTTCAATCATTTGTCTTAAACTTGCAACAGGGTCTAAAACAGGACCTACCGAATTGGACAAGGGCCTATTAAGGTCTAAAGCAATAGGATTTGATACATCCCTTCCCCTTCCTAAAAACTGCAATCTGTCAGTATCAAATTGAACTACTCCAACAACTTTACCATCTATAGACAGTGTATTCCCAAGCCATATTGTTTTTTCCCCTTCCATCCTTGGTCTCCTGTTTGCAATAATACTATTATATTCAGGAACAAACTCCGTCCTTATAAAAAGGTTGCTAAAAGCAGGATGAACTACATCTGAAGCATGGGAAGCCAAAACCAGTTCAAAATAACTGGTTATTTCCACAACACAACTTTCTGTACTATGATTTGTAAGGGTTATTTTCCTTATTTCTGCATTGTCTGAGGCGGAAACTGCCACCTGTATTAGCGTATCAATATCTCCATCCTGTCTAAAAAACCGAGCTTCCCCTGATATAAAGGACACCTTATAGTTATCAGGCTTTTTACCATAAAGGTCATAGCAAGATGACCAGACTTCATTGGTTTTTGTATTTCTAAAATAAAATAGCATACCATAACTATCTAAAACCACATCTTCCCGCCATCTGGTAACATCAAGATTTTTGCATCTACTATACCCTGTACCTTTGTCTGTAACCATTACAGAATAACTTCCATTGGACATAATATGAACTCTTGGAAGTATTAAATTTGGTTCTTTGTATTCTCTATGAGAATCCTCTTCTGTATATGCAATATCTTTAAATGGGATAACTTTTTCTTTGTTTTCCTTTGTAAATACAATGTTTGCAGGCACTTTTTCCTGGAGTAGAAGTTTTGCAGCTTCCACCACAGGGTCTGTGTGAAAACGAGTTTGCATTATATTATCATTTAAACAGTTATTCAAAGATAAAAGACTCATTCCCTGATGGTGAGCCATATAGCTTTTTACAATTCCCCGTTTCTCACCTATAGGAAGTCTTTCTGGGGTATAATCTAAAGCTTCATAAAATCCATAAGGCCCATTTGCCCCTTCCCCTTCAAGTCTTTTTAAATTTTTTATAGAAGCAACTGGATCTACCTGCATTGCCAGCATGGTAGCATAAGGTGCAACCACCATATCCTCCACCAAGCCTCTTTTTAGTCCTAGCCAAGGCACTCCAAATGCTTTGTACTGATAGTTTAACTCTATATCAAATGCATAAAAACCTGATTCTGAAGTTCCCCAAGGCACATTTCTCTGTTTGCCGTATTTTTTCTGACTTCTTACAGCAAAAGAGTAGGTTTCATCCATTAAGGTGTTTTTACTTGTTTTCATTATAAGAAGAGGCATTAGGTATTCAAACATAGTTCCACTCCAAGACACCATGCCCTTATAGCTGTCAATTTGGGTAAGAGTTCTTCCAAGTTTAAACCAATGCTGCTCTTCAACTTCCCCTCTTGCTATGGCAATAAAGCTGGTCTGCCTTGCCTCTGAAGCTATCAAATCATAATACGAATTGGTAAGGCTTCCTTCTTGCATATCATACCCTATTGAAAACAGCTGTCTTTTTTTATCATATAGATGGATAAATTCTGTACCATCTGAAAGTTTCTTTATTCTTTCTATTAAATTCATGTAGTTTTTAGTAAAACCATTTAAACTCTCCATTGAGTTTAAAAGAGATTTTTTAAGTTTATCAAGGTATGAAATACATTTATCCTTGTTGTTATCATTCTTTATAACTTTTTCTATTTTTTCTATAATGGTTATTATTTCACCATACTCTTTTGATAAGTTTTTTAATGAAACATGGTTT
>JAAYTS010000326.1 GCA_012517995.1 Clostridium sp. | reverse complement strand
TATTTGATAAATGTTCATCATTTTCTCTACACATTCTTTATTATTTTGACACGATCTTTTCCAACCTTCAAAAACATTTGGAGAAAATTTATCTTTTAATAAACAATATCCTTCAATCTCCAATAATTCTGGAGAATAAAACTTAGCAAACCCCAATGCAGTATCTATATCAGCTTTCATATTTACAAAATTCCACCATGTAAAATTATCGGGATTAGTTTTCTTCCATTCTAAAAACTCTTCCACTATTTCATCTTTAAATAAGCTCATAAAATCACCTCACAATAATGTTTTGGCATTTCAAATAGTTTAATTGGTTTTACTCTGTAACCATTTATAAGAATTTCACCTGTATTTGGATTTATGTTAAAGACAGGTTCTTTAACATAGGAAGAATTTCTATTATTGAAACCAAATATTCAGACGTATTTCCACTAAATATCTGGCTTCCTGTTCGAAATTGTATACCTTTATTGGTAAATCTAAATGTTCAATTTCTTTTTCTATTATTTAAATTAATTTTTGAAAAATTTCTAATTTGATTAGCATATTTTATTTTTTTCATATTAATCAAACTCTCAAGAATGTAAATAGGTGTTATCGAATTTTGTGATATTGCTAATAAGTATTCTGGATTCATTGTTTTGCAATATTTTTCTATTACATTAATACTTTTAGTATCTTTTAACTTATTTGATACTACTATTGTAATAACCTTTTTCTTCAAATCATCAAAACTTGTAATCTTAAAAAGCATCTTAACCAAAATTTTTCTCTTTTTATTACAAGTAGGTTCAATATTTAATAAGCTATCCCAAAGCCAATACTTGTCCGCAAACTTAGTCAAATAATCTATAAATTCTTTACATGTATATTTTTCTTTAATATATAACCTCTTTCCTAAAGTTAAAACAGCTTCTTCAATACTATTCACAAGTTTCCATAAATACTTATCAGGTAATTTTAAATGTCCTAAAACTACATTGGCTATATTGTTATTAATTAAGTACTCTAATAATTCATCATTTAAGCAATTAACATTAATAAATAACAATGTCTTTTGCCAAAATAATTCCTCAATATCGGATCCTTTTATTTTTTCTTTTATATTTATCAATGATTCTGGATTAACTATATCTGATTCCATATTTTCAATATGTTCATCCAAATAAAAATCTTCATTAATTATGTCTATTAAATCTTTAACTGAAGTCTTTTTAACAAATTCAATCCATCTATCAATATTTTTAAACACCATGCTAACTTAACTCCTATCTTTATTTTTTGTAATATTATACAACCGACACTCTATTGAAGCTTTATCCATTTTTGTATTTTCTTAATTACAAATTTTATTTCACTAATATTATCTTGAACTACTTTTTTCTGCTTACTTGATAATTCTGGTTGTCCTTTAACTGGTAGACCTTGTGGACCAATTTTTGTATTTTGCCCACCACCTTTAACGTGTAAATGAACAGGATTCCCATGGTCATTTGGATAATAATGTTCTATAGTAACTCCACCTTGCTTAGTAACCTTCTGCTTTGGCAACTTACATTCATTATGTACAAATACATCCTGCTCTGATACAAAATATGTGTGCCAGTCTTCAACTTCGAAGTTGTATACCTTTATTGGTGAATCTAAATGCTCAAACTTTAACTCCTTTATTTCTCTTCCTTCACCTGAATATAAGTATAC
>JAAYTS010000323.1 GCA_012517995.1 Clostridium sp. | reverse complement strand
TCCAGCTTCCTTCAGATTCCACGTCGCCGTGGACACCCTTGCTCTTGGCTAACGGTTCCTACTACCAAGCCCGTAGTGGACTTTCACCACCAAGTTGTTGCCCATGCTGGGCACACGAATAAAAAGCACCTAGGGCATTCCTAAGTGCTTTTTATGGAACAAACAGTATATATTTTAACTTACTCACTACATTCGCAGTACCAGCGGGGGCCTCCGGCACTTACAAGAATTATATTTGAATTTGCTGTAAAATCACCTGTTCGGATTGCAAACTTAACTTGCTTTGTAAGAGTATTTCTCAAAGTAGAATGTTCTACTATTTCACACGGCATATTTTTATCAAATAAACTTAAATATTCTTCATATCTTGATGGACTTACATCAATTGTAGCCTGACTTAGAATAATCTTTTCAACACTAAAATGCTTCAGTAATACTTTTAATACATCAATAGTTGTGGGAACATCCACATCAAGTGAAACATCAATAACTTTTGTTGTGTTGGGTATAGCCAGACCTGCATCTGCAATAAGAATGCGATCTGTATGTCCCATTTTAGCAAGCTCTGCGACAATATCCCTATTTAACAATCCTGTTTCAACCATATTCTAACCCACCTCATTCTTTACGCTGGTAACAATTCATCAAAATTTCATACATCTCATCTATTGTTGCTACACGAGGATTGTTGAGATAGTCCCCTAAAACCTGACCATCATCTGCTATTTGACGGATTTGCTCTTTTGTAACATTCACATCTTTAAACCCAATCCATAGACCTATTTTTTTAAGAAAATCATCAATTGCTACACAAGCTTCTTTTGCTGCTTCTTCATCAGATAGTTCATTCAATGCAGGATTTAGTATTCTTCCTACTCTAGCAAACTTCTCAACAGCCCATTTATATGTGTACCTTGTAAATTCAGGATATATTATTGCCAATGCTTGACCATGGGACACATGAGGAGCATGTCCTCCAACCTGCATTCCCAGCCCATGGGGCAATGTTACTCCTGCGTTTGAATTGGTAAAGCCACCTAATGTATCAGCCCATGCCATCTTTGAACGTGCTTCCATGTCATTTGGATTTTCTAAGGCTTTGGGCAAATATTCCTGAATTATATTTATTGCTTCTTCTGCCATCAACTCCACTAGAGGGTTGGTGTTGACTGAAAGATATGCTTCAAAATTATGGCAAAATGCATCAAAACCAGTTTGTGCAGTTACACTCTTTGGCATGGTGGATGTTGCCTCTGGATCAACTATAGCAACCTTTGGAAAAATATTTCTATGCCAGATTGCAGATTTATCCTGATCACTTGTTTTTGTGATAACAGCACATTGGGTACATTGACTACCTGTTCCTGCTGTTGTGCCTATTGCAATAATCGGAAGTGTTGCAGATGTAGGTCCTTCAGTATGGCAGTTATAATCCCAGGCAGTTCCCGGATGAGTTGCTTCAACAGCAATAGCTTTTGCAGTATCCATTGAAGAACCTCCTCCTAAGCCAATAACTACATCAACACCAGAAGACTTTGCAATATTTGCACCTTCCGTTACAATATCAGTGGTGGGGTTTGGGACAACGCCGTCAAAATGCACTACTTCCAAACCACTTTTTATAAGAGATTCCTTTACTTTTTTATAAAGCTCCTTTACTTCCGAAAATTCCGGTACAGTAACCAATAAAGCTCTTTTACCATATTGTGCAGCTACTGGGCCAACTTCTTGAACTTTACCACATCCAAAAATAACCTCAGTAGGTGCATAATAGTTAAATGCTTTCATATTAAATTATCCTTTCACGTTGATTTTATTTTACTTTTGGGTATAACCCATAGTCAGATTTTTTTTATAAACCTGCCTCCTAATGAGAGAATCTTCACTAAGAGACAGGTTATCACTATAAAAATTTAGCTAGATTATTTCTTTGGATAGTATTCATCAACATTTTCCTTTGTTACTATTACAACACCTGTGTCAAGATTCTCTGGAAGTGCTTTAGCAGAAAGACCATTTGCTTCTGTAAAGAGCATCATCATGCTCCAGTAACCCATATTGTACATTCCTTGTGCAACTGTACCATCGATTTCACCGCTCTTAACTTTATCAAGAACTGTTACGTCAACGTCAAATGCAAGAACTCTTATATCTTTTTTGGATTCTGCAACTGCTGTCGGACCTGCAGTACCTGCAACACCGTCTACACAGAATACACCAACAATGTCGTCGTTTGCCTGTAATGCAGCTGCCAGGTTGTCTGTACCAACAGTTGTATCACCTGCATTATTAACTTTAATTAAGGAAATTCCAGGTGCATTTTCATTACACCAGTCTTCAAAACCTTGAACACGGGATTCACTGTTCTCTGCACCAACTGTGTATAAAACAGCAATTTTGCCTTTGTTGTTTACTAAAGGTACTAAAAACTCAGCTGACTTTTGACCTGCTGCATAGTTACCAGTTCCAAGATATGCTGAACGATTTGAAGTAGGAGAGTCAGAGTCAAAACTTACAACTGAAATACCTTTTTTAATAGCTGAATCAATTGTGTCTGCTAAGGCAGTAGAGTTAACTGCAGTTACTGCTATACCTTTTGGATTTTGAGCTATAACTTGCTCAAGTACTGCAACTTGACCTGCAACATCGGTATCTGTCTGACCAGTATATTTTGCAGTTACGCCAATTGACTTAGCTGCATCTTCAAAGCCTTCGAAGCAATACTTCCAGTAATCGATACCTGAAAGGAAAGTAACCATGAAATACTCATCTGAAGATTTTCCTACATAACCACCTGTTTTGTTTGCTTCTTTGTTGTTTCCACCAGTGTTGTTATCACCAGCAGCAGAACCATCGCTACATGCTGCCAGTGAAAGTGCTAATGTGATTGCAATAACCAATGCTAAAAACTTTTTCATAAGACTTCCTCCTAATCTTTATTTGCTATATATTTATCTTTCAGTGCTTAATGCACTAAAATTCTTAAGAATTAGTTTTGTTTTTAGATCTTGCAGCAGCCAATTTATCAAGTCCAAAGAATTTCATTAAAAGGCTTGGTCTGCCACTTCTGCGATGACTTAGATAGTCAATTGTAACAGCAAGCACTAGTATTGCTCCTTGAACAAAGTCTTGCCAATAAACAGAAACATTCATCATAACAAGTGCTGAATTAACTATCTTTAGCAAGAAAATGCCCATAACAGTTCCTAGTACACCTCCCGAACCTCCTGTCATTGTTGTACCACCAATAACTGCCGCTGAAATTGCAGTTGTTTCAGCTCCTTTACTAAGTTCAGGGGTTGCTACATTAAAACGTGCTAGTGATAGTATTCCTGCTAATGTAGATATTAATGCAATTGTTACATATACACCTATCTTCACCTTGTCTACATTAATACCAGAAAGCTTTGCTGCATTTTCATTGCTACCCACATAGTAAATATTCCTACATGCCTTAGAGTATTTCAGGAAAATAAATGCAATTGTTGAAATTGCTATAAATATAACAAAGAGAATAGGTATTCCAAAAATGGAACCTGTTGCAAAATAACGGAAGGAGTTAGGCAAATATCCCGAAACCGAAAGAGGTGAACCTGTTGTTATAATATAAGCCATACCTCGTGCCAAATTCTCCATACCTAAAGTCACAATAAACGGCGGTAAACCTATTTTTGAAATCATAAATCCATTAAATAGACCTACAATTAAACCACTTATAATACTAGCAGCACAAGCCACCCAAATATCAATACCTTGCAGCGCAAGATAACCTGTTATAACACATGTCATAGCAGCAACACTACCAACACTCAGTTCTATTCCGCCTAAAATCAATGCCAGTGTCAATCCAATTGCAAACAAACCATCAACTGAAACACTTAATGCTACTGACCTCATGTTATTTGGATTTAGAAACTTTGGTTGAATAATAGATGTAATTATCACAACCAAAAGAATTATTAAAAAGACAGTGACTTCACGTTAAGAAAATATTTTTTTTCCTATTTTCATCATTTTGTTTTTCATTGATTTTCCCCCTATGGTAAACTTACTCCAGAAGCCAGGATAGCGTCAATTTATTGTAGGAAAAAGAAAAGTAGGTGGCATCCCATTTTTTATACAACTATTTCAAATAACGGTCTCTTAGTAACGAGAGTATTTTGCATAATTTGCATGCTGAGCTAATTATTTTCTTTTATAACTCCTCTAACTTATTCTCTATTATACCATATAACTCTTTC
>JAAYTS010000042.1 GCA_012517995.1 Clostridium sp. | reverse complement strand
TCAAAAATGTGACGATATTAAACCAAGGTAAAGTTATACCTATGTTCTGGTGCTTAAAAGGGATGCAGAACGGGGCGTTTGAATTCTAAGGACCAAAATTGAGTGGTTAAAAAAAATATCCTACAAAAAGTTGACACCATCCCAATTGGCTGGTATGCTTTTTTCTGTGGTAGAAATTTTTAAAAATATTTAATCATTCATTATTAATATAGAATATTGTCGAAAAATGCTATATTATGGAGAAAACGGATGTTCAAATTCTTTAATAAGGGGGTATATCAAATGAATATTAAGTGGAAAATTATCCTATCATCGGTGGCGATAATCGTACTATTGACATCATCCATTCTAATATTTACATATTATGAAATAAGCGGTCTTGTCTTTTCTGAATACAGTGAAGAATTACAGAATTATTCTAGTATGGGATTACAGTTTCTTAATACGGCATATGACGGGGAATGGTCTATTATTGGTGGAAAGCTCTATAAAGGAGATGTACTGATTAACGAAAACTATGAAATAATTGATAATTTTACAAAAGGAACGGGAGTTTTAACCACTATTTTTCAAAATGATACTAGAGTAACAACGAATATTGTAGATGAAAATGGAAAACGTCAGATTGGTACACGGGCATCAGATCAAGTTATTGAGCAGGTTATTAAACAGGGAAAAGCATATTCAGGTGCTGCTGATATTTTAGGAAAATCTGCACAGACCCACTATGTTCCAATTAAGGATAATAGCGGTGAAGTTATTGGAATGTGGTTTGTGGGGATTTATACGGATATAATTTCTGAAAAAATTAGCAATGCTATGCAAATTATTGTCTTAATAGCAGTAGTATTACTTGTTGTAGGCATAATAATATCTTTTCTACTTGGTAATACCATAGCCAGGGGAATTAGATTAATACAGGATAGATTGCAGTCAATGGAAAAAGGTAAATTTAATTTCCAATTTGACGAAAAACTTTTAAACCGGAAAGATGAAGTGGGTGCAATAGCTCTTTCATCTAAAAATATGCAGAAAAAAATAGCAGATATTATTAAGAACATTCAGCTAGAATCTGAAAAAGTGAAAATAATGGCAGAACAATCTTTAAAAAGGATGAAAGAAGTCCATGGAGACATAGAAGATATTTCTGCAACAACTGAAGAGTTATCTGCTGGCATGGAAGAAACTTCAGCGTCTACCGAAGAAATGAATGCTTCTACTTATGAGATAGAATCGAAAGTTGCAAATATGAAAGAAAGAACACTACATGGAGAAAACCTCGCTGGTGAAATTAAACAACGGGCTGAAAAACTAAAAGATGAAACAGATGTATCATATCAAAATGCCTTTGACATTTATGAAAGAACAAATGTTCAATTAAGGGAGTCAATAAAACGGACAGAGGCTATTGAAGAAATCAAAGAACTTTCCCAATCAATTTTACAAATCACTTCACAGACCAATCTCCTTGCTTTAAATGCTGCTATTGAGGCTGCCAGGGCAGGAGAGGCAGGCAAGGGTTTCGCAGTTGTTGCAGATGAAATTAGAGTATTAGCCGAAAACTCTAAAAGTGCAGTATCTAGGATAAACGAGATTACATATAATGTTTCTGAAGCAGTTGAAAGTTTAGTTCAAGATTCAAAAGCCCTTCTTGAGTTTGTAGACAATCAAGTATTAAAAGATTACAAAATGCTTGTTAATACCGGTTCACAATATGCACAGGATGCAGATACGGTCCAAGAAATAGTAACGGAAATTAACATTATTGCAGAGCATTTGCATGATACCATTCTACAGATGAGACAGGCTATCGATGAAATAACAATAGCTACGGGAGAAGGAGCTGAGAGTACTACAGGTATAGCTACAAAAGTTGCCGATATAGCATCTAAAACTGATGATGTATTAAACCAAATACTGGAGAGCCATAGGAGTGCAGAAAATCTAGATGAAATGGTTGGCTTCTTTCAGACAAATTAATGGAAGGAGCTTTAAAACTATATTACAATTCAAAAACAAAAAAGGCGCTCTCATGATGGGTATCTGCTTAGGGCGCCCGATTATTTTAAATAGTCAATGATTATTAAAACTTAAATCAAGGCTACCTACATGGAGATGGGGCCCCATGGATTAAAGAGGGACTTAACTGGTTACCAAAAGTAAAACAAGTTTTGGATAAATATCACTTAAATAAAGCAATACTTCAGGCTACAGGAAGCCAACCAGAAAGAAGGCATGATATATATGTAGCCATTCGAAATGGTGATAGAAGTACCTTTGAGAAAAGAGTTAATGAGCTTATTAATAATTCTACGAGCGAAAAAGAACTAAAAAGAATTAAAGAATTTAAAAGGTATGTACTCAATAACTGGCAGGGTATA
>JAAYTS010000223.1 GCA_012517995.1 Clostridium sp. | reverse complement strand
TATCTTCACCCTTTATAATTCTGTCTTTTAGCCAATATTGTTTAATTCCCCTAATTCTAAAATCGTCACTTTCATAGGTATATAATTCTTTCTTACTTTTACTTTCATCCTGTTTTAGGTAAAGTTTGTAACACGTAGGTTTTGGTGTTGCAAGTATAATATCTATTCCCCTTTCAGAATATAGTTCAGGATTACCTTCTGCTACAGCATCTTCAAAACTCAATCTGGACTTATAATCTACCTCCTTACCCCCACAAGCCCTTCCACTAAATCCAAACAAAGCTTCAGCATAACTAATACCTTCCATAGTTTTATAAACTTCTGGTATGCCATCAAGCACACTCTTTCGGTAAAACATTCTCATATACGGTGTAAAACCAAAATGAAACCTACCTGCATAATTTATATAAAAGAAAGGTTTCTTTTTTCCTCTCTCTGGTAAAGCATAGAATCTATGTTCTTTCTCCATTTCAATTTCTTCATCTTTTACAGTATTTAAAACATTTCCTCCCTCTATATCTCGGGGGGTTTCTTTTTCAAAACCTGATTTTGCTTTTTTCTTAGCTTTCCTTGTCAACACTAAATCTTTTTTGTAATCCTCAATTTCATGTTCAGAAATTTTTTTTGCTTCAATACTGTCATCTTCTTCTCCTATAATATAGTGGCTTCTTTTCCCTAAGATATATCCTCCCGACAAAATCACTCCATTATATGTATACTTTCCCCTTGCACCAACTTTCTTAATTATATTGCTTTTGTTATCAATTTCAAATGAAATTTCCGTTGGCTTAGGAGCATATGATTCATTTAATACCTTTTCCGATTCCTTCTGTTCATTATTTTCAAAGTATTTCCGTTTTGCTTTCATTTCCTTTGCAACAACTTTTTTAAGTTCATCTATATTTCCTTCATAGTCAAGTAATTTTTCGGTATACATATATTTAATTTCAACATCAGAATCAGCAATTTTTCTTAGATCTATCTCATCAATTCTTATATAAGGCATATTATTTATCTTCTTTGCAGGTACATAACTATAATTATTGCCCTCTCTTGTGATGTAACCTGCATATACGTTCTTTGCAATTCTTTTTTGTGGTTCGATGCCCATAATATTTTTATACTTTTCCGATAAAGAATTATTCCCCGCTACATCTCTAAATAAAAACCTTGAATCCTGAATATCACTATTTAGTAATTTGCCATCTTTACCTGCACTGCCTAAAACATTGCTAAGGCTAAGTATCTGGAGATTACTCCTCACCATACCTCTTATGGTATTACCTGGAATAGCCTTTTTTCCTTCTAAGTTTTCAAAAAATTTTGCATGTTTGCTGTCTTTTCCTTCTACACCGTTAGAAACAATAATTGGTGTTTTTGCTGTTAAAGAATACTCTATATAACCGCTGAGAAGTTCTTCATTATCCTTCCCTTTAAAGCTATTATGAACAGGAAGTTTATCTATACTTTTATATCTAATAACCAGTTTTTCTGGAAGCCTTACAAAATTAAAAGGGGCTTTTAAATAGTTTTGCATAAAATCACTCCTTAAATATTAATTTACTAGGTTTTACATAACTAATAAATGCTTGTTTGTCATCATCATAAAAAATGTATTTTTTAACTTTAAGTTTTTCCGCATAACCACTTTTTTCTCCATTTCTTGGATATAACAAAAGATATCTCTCTATGGTTTTACTGTTTTCCTTTTCGCAGAATATACTCCCACTCAAACTCTCTCCATCACAGAATATTCTTATTTCTGCCTTTTCGTTGAAAAACCTTCCCTCAATAATGCTGTCACAATCAATCTTTATATTTTCAATCCTATCAGATAAAACAGAATCATACTTGTACACTATAGCAAATTCAAATCCCATCTTTATAAGTAGCTCTGGATTACTTACCACATCTTTTAATGAGCACCCAATTTCAACTCCCAGAAGACTTTTTATATTTTCATTTGATAGTTCTTTTAATGAATATCCCGTTTGTGTCATTTAGAATTCTCCTCCTTACCTGCATAGTTTATCACTGCTTCAACATACTTGTGTAAAATATCCTTATTTGACAATATAGCCTTGTTATTAAAATCAATTTCTATAAGATCATTGTCATCAGAAATAGTCATTTTTGAAGCTTTGAACCTGCCACGTCCTGTACTGCTTCCACCTCCCACAGCAAGGTTTTCTGTTCCTAAATCTCTCAAGGCAAGCGTTATCAAACCCACTGTAAAATTATCCTTTTCATCATTGCCAGATTTTTTATAAAGCACGTTGAAATTTGTATTTCCTTGAACAGGAATCTCTCCCATTAAAGCAGTATTCATAACACCTCCTGCAAACTTATCAATCCGTATTTTATTGTATCTTCTAAAAGAATTGTTTTCAGCTTTCTTTATTCCATCTATTACAGCTTCTTCAACAAAAATTCTGCTTAAAGAATGCTTTGCTTTTTTATTTTCCTTTTTTTCTTCCTCAAATTCTTCACTGTGTATTTCATCGTTTGTATCTTTTGGATATCCTTTAGAAGAACTTTCTCCAAACAATTCTTTTACCTCGTTTTCAATCCTAAAATAATCCGCTATCTTTTCCATTCTTGATTTAAGAATTCCTTTAAAACTACTTCCTGGAATTATAAATCTATCACCAGATTTTACATTTTTATAATCTGCATCTTCATCCTCCGCCGATTCAGGAGATTTTATTAAAACAGGTGTTGTAAATCTTCCATGAATTTTAAACTCAACATATCCTTCCAAATTTAGACTCTTGATTTCTTTTAAAAAGTCAGCAGATTCCACATTATAGACAGAATAGTCATCACACAAAAACTTTAACCACTCTTGCCTGCAATTTAAATCAAAGGATACCTTCCCAGCCTTAACAATTTTAAAAATTCCCAACCCACTGCTTTTGCTTCCTCCAAATCGCACATAACCTTTCTCAAGTCCACTTAGGCATTTACACAGCATCCTCAGTAGTTCATCATTGTTTTTATCCTCATGAATCTCAAACACCAGTTCAAATTTCAAACCCGGACTCAGATAGCACATATCTCTTTTAGATTTATCAATACTGCTGCCTTTCTCAGGATCTATTCTTATTCCGATTCTTCTATCTTTCCCTTTTATATCAGCATATGCATCATTTATATAGACTTTGCTCATACCAAGTCCTCTATCATTAGCCTGTTCTCCAAATAATTCCCAATCTTTTTCTCCAATACCTTTTAAATATGCCCTGAAAGCCCCTGCTATACTTGTTGCTGGCAGATAGGCTCTTCCTGTTTCTTCATCTTTCAAAAACAAATCCGATCCATCTCCAATAAATAATGGGGACTGGCTCATTATTTCTGCATGCAATACTGTAATCCACCTCATATTGTACCCTCCTTTCTTAACTGATACCTGCAAAATTCAGCTAAAAAATTTATGTTCATCCTATATGCAAAATTACCGTCTATTTCCACGTCAAACCCTTCAAAATTATCTTTTAAGTTGTCATCTTCAAGCCAAGTAATAGTTTGGCTGTTTCTAATAACTTTTGTGAAATAATCAATAATATTTTCTTCTTTTACTTTTACATGTTTAAGTTGTTCATAGGCTGTTTTTTTCGACCCGAAAGATCCAGTTTTACTACTTATCTTTTCTATATATTTCTCAAATTTTTTAATTCCCTCCTCAGGTTGCAAGTCATTTATATCCATAAAAAACTGCATAAATTTACCCCATTGGTTATTGCTTAATTTATTCTTATTCTTTAAATATAAGACCGTGCTGTCCACCATTTTGTATAACTGGTCAGTAATTCTTTTTCTGTAGATAGAGTTTAATAAATTCTGTATTTGTTTCTTTTCATTATCACTGAGTCTATCTGTTAAATCTCTTTCTCTTTGTATTATGGATAACATATCTTCTTCTTTTTCCTCTTTTACTCTCTCAAATATGCCATCCGTAAGGGAATCAATTATTATAAACCTGCCAAATCCCTCTACCCTTCGTTCTCCAATACCTTCATCCATAAATTCAATTAGTTTCTGGCTATCAACTTCCCCAACAATATCATATTTAAATACACTCCCTGCTTTTATTCCTACTATTTGGGGTGTCCTGCAATTCCACTTATTGTTAAACCCTGAAATAACACAGGTTTCTATATTGCTATCTACAAAACCAACACTTTCTAGCCCTAACCTGTCTTTTATAAACTCTTCGTCAATTAAAGTTTTGTATTTCCCTAGTTTATTCCTGTATATTATGTCAGACATTGTGATTAAATAAAGTTCTTTATCAAAATAATTTTTACTTTCAAATAGTTGATACTCGGGGTTTTCCCTATTGCCCTCACTCATGTTTTTTATCAGACATTTTCCATATCCGTTTCCTTTTGAACCTCCAATATATACAATGCTATTGTTCAACAATTCTCGGACCTCATCAATACATTCTTCTCTAACCTTTATAATACCCCTGAAAACTTGTCCTCTTTTTATAGATTCATATCTAAATATCTTCGTTTTACTATCAGTCTTATTTTTATTAATGTGAAGATTTGATTCCTTTTCTACATTTATTCCTGTATATTTGTCTAAATCATCATTAACAGCAGCAAAATTGCTTAAACGGACTTTTTCAAATCCAGCACAAGGATTTAGCTTTATTTCCAGCCAATCATCTTTTTTTAATTTTTTCATCTTATCCTTTGGGGCAAAATAACACTTTGGAAAAGGTATACTTCTTTTATTATCATATTTAGGATATGCATTCAAAAATGTTATATCTCCTGAGAATATCTTTTTTTTGTGTATACCCTGGCTAATATCAGCACCATACTTTTTAATATACCTATATATAAAAGCTCCTCTGATTGCTGAACCAGTAATATATTCAATTGACTCTTCTGAATCTTCTTTTACATCGGTTTTAGCAAGTTTAACATTTTGCAGGGTTTCAATATCGTATTCGATATATCTAAACATTAGTCCCAACCCCCCTCTAATATTTTTTTAACATATAAATCAGTTATATCTTTGTACTTCCCGTTTTCTTCCAACATAAGCCGACAACTTATCCTTCCTTTTCCTCTTGTTCTCATCATCCCAATATGTCTTAATGACTTGATACTAATAGCTAATAAAGACAATTCTTCCTCACTCAATATACGTTCACAATCCACATCAACCTCAAAAACAAGTCCCTTATTTATTACCCGATACTGTCTTAACGACCCCTTCTTACTTGAACCATCATCATCAATACTCGTGAAACTTCTTATTGATGTTAAAGCATCCTTTACTTCAGAGGCTGTTATTTTTCTGGTTTTTATTGCTAATTCAATATACTCTCTGGTATTTTTCTGAATCATACAATCAGAAAACTTCAAGTTTTTCCATGACTCAACTCCACTTTCTCCTTTTCCTAGCAATTGCTCTACTTTTTTTTCATAGTCCTCTCCTAGAAGTTTTGCAGAACCTTCCATAGCTTCCCTGAGATTTCCCTTAAAAGTTTTTGCTTTCATAAAAGGAAGTCCGTTATCGTCACAAACCACTTCGAGATCTACAGAACCAGGAATCGAGTATCCGCTTCCAAAAATAGCTTCAGAAAGCAATTTCATTTCAATCTTATATGCACTCATTTAACATCCCCCCAAATCTGTAAATAGATCTATTGCTTCAACTGCATCATAATACAAACATGTTCCATCACTTCCAAAACAATAGTCTCCAAAAGTTCCTTCAAGTCTTGGAAAGTAATTCACTATTTTATTAAATTCTAAAAACAGTTTTGTTTCTGTTTCTCCCTTCTTTAACACTTCCTTAAGTTCTTTTAATTTACTTCTGGGAACAGTTTTGTCATTAATTTTTATTTTTTTTATGTAAGAGAAAGAATCCTTAAAATTCTTATATGACCTTAAAATTTTCTCATTATTAATATACAGTGGTCTCATTGTCAAATTCTTTTTGTCTTCGGATACATAATATTTTTCTCTTATTTCAATAATGCTTCCTATAAACTCTCCTTGTTCAATATGCCAATCTATAAGAGAATAGTCTTTATCCCCATATTCGTCTAAAAGTTTTACTTTTGCATTTCTACAAAGGTCTTCAGCTAACTGGTAGGTTTTTGAGAAAGGATTTGTGACTCTTGCTATTGCAACACCTGCACAAGCGTTTAGCCTGGCATTTCTATCACTATATAATCTGATTTGTTTTTTCGACAGATGCTCAAGAAAAATCCGTGCTGTCTCTATACCTATTTTTCCGTTTGTAACATAAGTAATATCATCACCAGCTACAATAACTGGAATAATCGGAAGTATTTTTTCTTTGATATTAGTACAATCAAAAATCTTTTTCTTGTTCTCCTCTATTGTCTTTGTCATAGCTTTAAATGATTCTTCATATGCCCTTATTATATCATCACTGAACCTTTTCAAATTCATAAGATATTCTTTGTTCTTCTGGGCAATATCTCCACTAAGATAGTCATAACCGTTTTTTACTTCATCTAAAAGCCTTCCCATTCTATTGCCATCTATATGTACTACCGCGATGTAACTTTTTTCACCTTTTATAAGTTCAGAAAACATAGATGGGAATTCATATCCTTCTGGTATGAGATCTTGAAATTTTTTATATCTTATATCATTTTTGATTTTGACCTCAGTTTCATAGCTTATATACCGGGTTCTTCCATCAGGTTCAGTATACTCTCCCTTAGCTGGAAGACCTGTTGAACTGCATACTTTTTCAATTCCAAAGGACAATTGCTGACCGCTGTTTTTCCTCTGATTCTTTTTTTTAGCTAACTTTGCATACGCTCTGTCTATTGCTTTTGTTACTTCGTCATCATATTCTTCAACAACCATAAACACTTCTATGCCTGGATAGTCAATCAAAATTTTTTCACTTACAGCTTTAATAAAAGCTTTAGCTTCCTCTCCATTTTCAAATTTGTATAAACTGCTTCCTCCACCACTATAAACCTCATTTTCTTTATATCGCTTATCAATTTCACTGGGCATTTTTGATGTAATTTTATCTATTATTATTGATGCCCCTATATTTTCTTTTAGCTTGTTGCTGGTAAAAATGTAATCTTGTTTCCGAGATACCTCCCATAAAACTAATGCTTCTTTCATAATCTTTCCCCCTTTTTGTCTATAGTTTGGAAATAATTTTT
>JAAYTS010000222.1 GCA_012517995.1 Clostridium sp. | reverse complement strand
GTCTTTTTCCTCGCTGTCATCTTTATTTACATCATCATCTTTTGCCTCTTCATCGTCTGAAGGAATTAAACCTCTATCTAACATGGTATTGTACAACACTACAAAAGCTTCTGCTCTGGTAACATCTTTTTTTGGTTTAAATGTATTGTCTGGGTATCCCTTTACAATACTTAATTCTACAGATTTTGCTATGTAGTCTATAGACCATGAACCTATATCTTCAGCATCCAAGAATGCAGGTGGCTCTAGACCTTTTTCAACTGCAATGTCAAAAGCTTTCAGGATTAATACAACCATTTCTTCCCTTGAAAGTTCTCTTGCAGCCCTAAATGTATTGTCTTCATATCCTACTATAATGTTATTCTCTACAGCTGTTTGGATAAAGCCTGCTGCCCATTCTGGAATTTGTGCACTATCGTCAAATTTAAGATTTATCTTTTCTGCTGGTTTTAAACCTGCTGCATGAACAACAATTACTGCCATCTCCGCTCTTGTTATACTTGCGTCAGGTCTGATTGTTCCATCTGGATAACCGCTAACTATACCCATTTCAGCAAGTTTTAATATTATTTCTCTAGCCCAATGACCATCTATATCAGTAAAATTAATTTCAGGTACGCCTGGTACTTCTGGCTCAACAGGCTCTTCAACATCTGGTGTTGGTGTAGCTGTTGGTGTTGGTGTACTAACAACTTTTCCACCACCTGAAGGAGGTCTTTTTGTTGGTTTTGGCGTTTGTGTTGGTTCATCTGTTGGTTCTTCTGTTGGAGTTTCTGTTGGTTCTTCTGTTGGAGTCTCTGTTGGCTCTTCTGTTGGAGTTTCTGTTGGCTCCTCAGTTGGTGTTTCTGTTGGTTCTTCTGTTGGAGTCTCTGTTGGCTCCTCAGTTGGAGTTTCTGTTGGCTCTTCTGTTGGTGTTTCTGTTGGCTCTTCTGTTGGAGTTTCTGTTGGCTCCTCAGTTGGTGTTTCTGTTGGTTCTTCTGTTGGAGTTTCTGTTGGCTCCTCAGTTGGAGTTTCTGTTGGCTCTTCTGGTTTTAACAACTCTCCATCATATCTTCTCTTTCCAAGCTGTTCACGCACTTCTTTTTTAAAGTAATATATCTCCATATCATCATGACGGTTTATAGTGTTAGTTAAATAGTTGAAGAATTGATCTATATCTGTTACTCCTCTTCTCTTAAATACATCAAGGAATCCCACAACTTTATTTACTTTTTCCTTATATTCTCCAAGAAAGTTTGCGTATATTTTTACTTTGTATGGATCTACATCATCGTCCCGTACAGACGGTGTATATGAAAGAGTACTCAAAATGTCAATCATGGAAAATACCAACTTTATTCCAAAGTCGTCATATGAATCTCCTGTTATCTCCATATTAATGTCAGCAGCTATTCCTCTAAAACCTGTTGTGTCAAGGTCAAACTCAACCGCTCCAAAATGTTTTAGCAAATTAATAAAATCATCCTTGCGTGACAATGAGTAATCTGCTATTTTATTAAGAGCTTTTCCTATATCTTCTTTGGTCATATTAGGAAGTTTCTCACTAAGAAGTATAGCGTATGTCATGTAATTTTCTTTTGTTAATTCTTTTAAGTACTTTTCAAACTCTGTAATAAATTCCAAAAACGCTTCTCTTCTTTCTTCCATTGAAAGAAAAATTGTTTCTGCTATAAGACGCTCAATCGGGTCTTGTATTCTGTTTTTTATAAACCTCTTGAGATCTTCAATTGTTAAGTAGTATGAAGAGTCTGTAAGCAGAACTTCTCTCATAAATTTAGCCAAATCGTCATCTGATATTAGTTTAAGTACCAATTTGCCTCTTTCACGTATTGATAAATTTTTTGCTTCGTTTCTAAATCTGTCTAAATCTTCTTGTGTCAATTCATTAAGTAGGTCATCTTTTTCGCTTTCTGAAAGACTCATGGCTTCATTAATTAATTCCTCTAAAGTATAATCCTCATACTTGGCAAATGCACCTCCAGCCATAATTCCTACAATTAGTGTAAATACAGTGATACAAGAAAGAATGCTTTGAAACGTTTTCATAAGGTTTTTTTTCATTATTGCCCCCCCTAATTTTTAATCCTTGTTATTTTTAAACTACAAAAACTCAGTTGGGAATTGAATTTTTGTATTTTAATTACACAAATAGCACAACGTATTTTTTTTGTTTTTTAAGCTAGATGATATACATAAGTCAGAAATACAGCTTAATAAAATACTATCACAATTTACATTATATTGCAATATGATTGCCTAAAATAAATAAGTTTTTTATATTATTTTTTCACCCATTTCAACTCCACCTAATAGGTGATAGTGCAAATGAAAAACTGTCTGCCCAGCACCCTTGCCAACGTTTGTAATAAGTCTGTAGCCATCCTGGGAAATACCCAATTCATCTGCAACTTTATTTGCTGCTAAATGAATATCAACAAGTATTTGTCCATTATCTTTATTTAAATCTTTTACATTTTCAATATGTTCTTTGGGAATGATTAACACATGAACTGGAGCTGCTGGATTGATATCTTTTATAGCTATTACTTTATCATTTTCGAGATAAATAGTAGAAGGTATTTCTTTTTTTATAATTTTACAAAAAATGCATTCACTCATTTTCTATATTCCCCTCTTTTTAAGTAAATATCTTTATGTTTATTGTTAAAAATAGTTTAATTTTATAATTATCTTAACTGATTATAAAATCTTAACTTTTCCAACAGTATTAAGTGTTAATAATTAATTTAAAGGAAGTTTAATGTATAAAAACTCCCTTTTAAATTTAGCAAACTTTAGGTATAAGATTCCGTTAAGTAAATTATATAAAAGTATTTATTGGATGTCAAGAACTAAACTATTGCTTCTATCCATCTTTTCGCTATCACCTTTAAAACAGCGGCTACAGGTACAGAAATCAACATTCCAACAATGCCGAAAAACTCTCCTCCAACAAGCACCGCAAGTATTGTTGTCACTGGATGAAGTCCAACTCTTCCTTCAATTATTCTGGGGGAAATAAAAATATTTTCTATCTGCTGTATTATTACAACAATAACAGCCGTCCACAAAGCTTTTAAAGGTGAATCAATTAGGGCAACTGCTATTGCAGGTATGGCACCTATAACAGGTCCAAAATATGGTATTATATTGAAAATCCCTGCTATCATTCCTAATATTAAAGGATATTTTAATTTAATAATAAAAAACCCTATGGTTATCATAATACCTACTATTAATGCAGTTAACACCTGACCTTGAATAAAATTTGAAAGAACTACATTTATCTCCCTGCAGCAGCCTATCACCCCATTTCTCCATTTTCTTGGTATCAAGGACAAACCGCCATCTCTAAAACTTTTGGCATCTTTAATTAAATAATAGGCTATTACCATTGCAATTATAAGGTCTAAAGCAACAGTTGCAGTTTTTGCAATTCCCCAAAGATAATTCTTTAACGTATCCATGGCTACCCTTTCAGCAAAATAAGTGCCATTGTTAATCTCTTTGAATATTGATTCTTTTATATCCGAAGGCCATTTACTTGTCTTTATGTTCCTTATAAATGTGTTAAAATTATCTCTAAGTTCCATGGCTATATCTGGAAGTGTATTCATCAATTCTTTTGTGTTATTTATCAAATGAGGAAGTATAAATATAATTGATGCTGTAATAACACCAAAGCTTACAAAATATATAATTAAAATAGACCAGGTTCTTGATATTTTTTTTTCTTCCAACCATAAAACTATGGGATAAATCAAATAGGCAATTATTACAGCCAAAAGTACAGGGGTCATTATCCTTAATAATTTTATCCTGTATCTATAAGCAATGTATAAAAAAAATATAAAAATCAGTGCAAATAAAATGTATACCAATATTTTTCGTCTAGAAGACATTCTTTTAGAACTCCCCCCTACCTTGAAGTCTTTTTTAGTTTACTTAAAAATTCAATATAACTCTAAAAGCATTTTAGAATAGTTAAAGACTGGATTTCTCCAGTCTTTACAAGGATTTGAGAGTATTTATCGAAATAAATCAATCACGTCTCCAATAATGGAGCCGGATTTTCTCATAAGCTCAGCACTAGTTTTTTTAATTTTTCTTCTTGACTTTCCATTCATCATATCTGAATTCATCACCATACTTACAGATGCTCCTATAATGCTTCCCATAATTAAACCTTTTGTAAAACCGTTTCTCATGTAATCACCTCTCTTTTGTAATATTCCCTATGTTTTATTAATTATTCCTTTTATTCCTTTGCCTGTTTCCATCATTTCTTCAACAGCTGCTTTCTCAACTAAAATATTTTCTTTTCCAAATTCCACCTTACCCAATAAAGGCAATAAATTTCTGCCCTTTACAATATCCTGTATCAATCCGTCGGAAACTTCTACACCATCCAATGTATTTTTTTCAAAATCAAATAAGATATCTTTAACAACTCCAATATCTTCTCCATATTTAGTATATATTTTAAATCCAATTATTGTGCCTTTCTTTTTAATTCCAAGTTTGTCCTTTGCTTTTTTAAATGTAATTACCTTTTTTTCATTTTCAATTATCATTGCATCTTTGCCTAGACTTATGACATCTTCTTTAAGCACTATCTTTTTTTTAATTTCGCAGCTATTCTTTTCAATTTCAAAAGCTACAATTTTTTTATTTTCAGGACAAAAAACAATATCTTTTATAATACCTGTTTTTTTTCCACTAGCAGCACATATAACTGGTAAGCCTATAACCTCACTGTATCTTAGCACTTGTCACCTCTTAAATAATATAATTTTTTTCAAATAATATTTATAATTTATTATTTCAATAATATTTAAAATAATACGCATGTTGTTGTTTGACTAAAATTACATATTCGTATAGAATTTATTCGTTATATAATTTAAATGATTTAAAAAATAGATATTTGTGAGGCAGGTGTAAAAATGTTAAATTCTAGAATTTATAGTGAAAAAATCGGCGTTCTTGCGCCCCATATACTATTGCCGGAATCAGGCACAGATATGGAAGCATGGTCAGTAGTTGCATGTGATCAGTATACTTCTGAGCCAGAGTATTGGCTGGAAGTTGAGAAAAAAGCCAAAGGTAAACCCTCAACACTTCATTTAATATTTCCTGAAGTCTATCTAGAAGAAGATGATAGTGAGGATAGAATAAAAAAAATCAATGACACAATGAAGGAATATATTGACAAAAATATTTTAATATCTCACGGTCCTTGCATGATTTTTGTTGATAGAAAAACATCCCATGCAGAATCCAGAAAAGGTCTTATTTTAGCAATAGACCTTGAAAAATACGACTACAACAAAGGATCCCAAACTCTTGTAAGAGCCACTGAAGGCACAGTTATAGACCGTCTTCCTCCAAGAATAAAAATCAGGAAAAATGCTACATTAGAGCTTCCTCATGTAATGGTTCTTATTGATGACCCTGAAAAAACCGTGATAGAACCCCTTGCAGAGAAAGTGGATAATTTTGAAAAAGTATATGATTTTGAACTTATGGCATCTGGTGGACATATAAAAGGGTATAAAATTGATGATGAAGAAGTTCTTTCAAACATCATCAGTGCATTGGAAAAACTTTCAGACTCTTCAGCTTTTAAATCCAAATATCAGGTTGGGGATGATAAAGGTGTTCTTCTTTTCGCTGTTGGTGATGGGAACCACTCTTTGGCATCTGCAAAAGGTCATTGGGAAATTATAAAGAAGAACTTATCAGAAGATGAACTTAAAAACCATCCGGCAAGATTTGCTTTGGTTGAAATATCTAATGTTCATGATGAAGGTATAACTTTTGAACCTATTCATAGGGTTTTATTTAATATTGATGCCAAAGACATTTTTGACAGGATGAAGAATTTTTTTAATAATTCGGAAATTACTTTTGAAAAGTTAGACTCTTTAGATATGGTTAATAAAAAAATTGAAGAATCTTCCCAAAATTCTTCAGTTCACACCTTTGGATTTGTTACATCTGAGGGATATGGTGTAATTAAAGTAAAAAACCCTAGTCATAACATAGAAACAGGAACCCTTCAGAGCTTTTTAGATAGTTTTATTGAACAAAATGAAAAAACCAGAATTGACTATATACATGGTGATGATGTTGTAACAAAACTTGGTTCTAAAGAAGGCAATATAGGCTTTTATCTGCCTGCAATGAGTAAACACGATTTGTTTAAAACAGTGATACTAGAAGGTGTTCTACCTAGAAAATCATTCTCCATGGGAGAAGCAGAAGAAAAAAGGTTTTACCTGGAATGCCGTAAAATAGTTTAGAGGTTGAAGCTGTGGCACTGAAAAATCAGTGCCACAGCCAACTTCTCACATCTCACTTCCCACATCCAACTTCCCTCTTCTCACCTTTCTTGCTAAATCATCAAACAACGTATAAATAATCGGTATAATTAAAAGAGTGAGCAGTGTGGAAAGTGCTAGACCAAACATCACTACAGTAGCAAGTGGAGCCTGTATTTCTGCTCCTTCCCCCCTACCTAAAGCAAGGGGTACCAGCCCTAAAATTGTTGTTAAAGTGGTCATAAGTATAGGTCTTAACCTTGTCGGTCCTGCTTTTAGTATTGCTTCATTTCTTTCCATTCCACTTTCCCTTAGATTGTTTATATAGTCAACTAAAAGTATTGCATTGTTTACCACTATACCTGCAAGCATTATAACACCTATAAATGACGCTACATTTAAAGTCCTTCCAGTGATAAACAGTCCAAGTGCCGCACCTGAAAAAGCAAGAGGTACTGAAAACATTATTATAAATGGCTGGGAAAGTGATTCAAACTGAGCTGCCATTACCATGTATATCAGTAAAACCGACAGCAGCAATGCCTTTCCAAGACTTTCAAAAGATTCCACTATCTGTTCGTTTTCCCCACCTATCTGGGTATAGTATCCATCAGGCAGATTTAGCTCATTTAACTTTTCCTGTATTTCATCATTTACACTTCCCACATCTCTTCCAAAAAGGTCTGCACTAACTGTAACATACCTGGTTTGATTTCTCCTGGTTATATTTACAGGACCTTCTTCTAGTTTTATTTCCACAACCTCTCCTAAAGGAACATTGATGCCAAGAGGACTTAACACACTGATGTTATTAAGACTTTGGTAAGTTTTGTTAACTTCGTCAGGAAATTTCAACCTCACATCAATTTCGTTCCCGCCAATTCTATAACGGGTAGCCACCTGACCTTGGAGGGAAGTACTGATTGCAGAAGCAACCTGTATAGTTGAAAGCCCGTACAAAGAAGCCTTATCCCTGTTGACATAAACCCCGGCTTCAAGTCTTCCTTTTGAAACACTGGTCTCTACCTGTCTGGTTCCTTCAACACTTTCTATAATTTCCTTCACTTCATAAGCTATCTTGTTTAGTTCATTTAAATCATCCCCATATATCTGTACTGCAATAGGGCTTCCCATCATAGACAGCATATCCATTCCCGCATCTCTTACTGTAATATCCGCCCCTGGAATCTTTTCCACTTCTTTTCGTACCATTTCCACTATCTCACTTGTACTCTTAGAGCGGTCTGAAAGAGGTTTTAATGTAACGTCAACGGAGGCACTACTTGATTCTGTCCCCATAGACATAACATTGCTGGAACTTCCTCCCACAGTGGTAAATACAATTTCTACTTCAGGGATTTTGTCAACTATCTCTTCAACTTTTTTTACCACTTCATCTGTCTCTTCAAGAAGAATCCCATCACCCATATCTATACTTACAGTTAATAACCCCTGGTCTGTACTTGGAATAAACTCTGTTCCTATAAAGAAAACAGTTGCAATAGAGGCTCCTGAAATAATAATTGTCAAAATAATGGTAATAAGCCTTGAATTAAGTACACCTTTTAGCACCACTCTGTAAATGTCGTCCAGCCCATTAATTGCTCTGTCCCATACGTTAATTATCTTGGATAAAAGAGAGTTTCTTCCTTCTTTTTCACTTGATACATTCAGCATTTTTGAACTTAGCATTGGCACTATGGTCAAAGCTACAGCCAAAGAAGCAAGAAGTGAAAAAGTAACAGTAAGAGCCATTTCTTTAAAAACTTCTGATGCTATCCCCTCTGTAAATACTATGGGAACAAACACAACTACCGTTGTTAGAGTTGATGCAATTATTGCCCCTCCAACTTCCTTTGTACCTGTTAATGCAGCCTCAATCCTGCCTTTTCCTTCTTTTCTATGTCTGTAAATGCTCTCTAGTACAACAATGGCGTTATCCACCATCATTCCAACACCCAGAGCAAGACCACCCATTGAAATCATGTTTAATGTTGTATTTGATATATAAAGAAGAACAAAGGTCGATATTACAGATATTGGAATAGATATTGCAATTACCAGGGTAGGTCTTAGGTTTTTCAGAAATAAAAACAAAATAAGCATAGCAAGAAGAGCACCCATTATTCCATTTTGTATAACCTCGCCTATAGCCTGCTCAACAAATATCCCCTGGTCAAAAGCAAGTTCTATATTTACATCTGCATTTTCCTTAATAATGTCATTAATTTCTTTTTTTATAAGTTTTGTAACTTCAAGGGTATTTGCTGTTGCCTCTTTTTGTATTGTCAGACCAATACTGTCTTCACCATCCATTCTGTTTATAGAAGACTTATCTTTATACCCCTCTTCCACCTTTGCAATATCTCTTATGTAAATAACACTACCTTGGGGCAAAACTATTGGTATATTTTCTATTTCTTTAATAGAATTAAATTCTCCCTTGCTTCTAACGTTAAGGTTTCTGTCACCATGTTCCACAACACCTGAAGGCAAATTTATATTTTCCATTTGAAGAGTGGATGCAATCTGGTTAATTGACAATTTATAATTTTCCATTTTTGTTTTGTCCATATTGACAATTATCTCTTGTGTAAGTCCCCCACTAAGACTAACAGATGCCACTCCTTCAATTCTCTCTAAGCGGTTTTTTATGTTGTTTTCTACAAAACTTTTAAGTTCCACTTCACTTTTATTTGCAGCTGAAACCCCTATCTGAGCTATTGGCAGCATGTCAGGATTTATTTTAATAACCATGGGATTTGATGCCCCATCGGGTAAAAATTCCTTAACCATGTCAATTCTCTCTCTCATATCTAAAGCAGTAAAATCCATATCTGTCCCATCATTAAACTCAACAATTACAATGGAAGAACCCTCTGATGACTGAGAGCTTACACTTTTCATATTGCTAACCGTTGATACGGCACTTTCAATTGGCCTTGTTACAAAATTTTCTACTTCTTCAGATCCTACTCCCTCATAATCAGTCATAATAACAGCCATGGGAATATTCATGCTAGGTAAAAGATCCATAGGTGACTTTATAAATGACACCACTCCAAATACAACTATCATGAGCATAACCATTATAATGGTTACAGGTCTTCTTACAGACAGTTCTGAAATATTCACAAAAAATCACTCCGTTTCCTGGTCGTTTGCTGTCACAATTACTTTAGAATTATCACTAAGAAAGTTTTGACCCTTTACAACAATTTGGTCACCTTCTTTTATATCTCCATCTATTTCCATAAGCTTTTGATTTGATATGCCTGTTAAAACTTCCTTTTTAACAGCCCTGCCTTCTTCTACAACATAAACAAAGTTCTTTCCACTTTCACTTATAACACTTTCAATTGGAACTGCTATTACATTTTCTTTTGCCTCAACAGCTATTTCCACTTTAGCTGACATACCGCCTTTAATGGATTTGCCTTCATTTGGCACTTCAATTCTTGTACGATATGATTGAGTCATTGGATCTACATTAGGACTAATACTTATAACTTTTCCTAAAAAAGGCTCCTTTTGTACGGATTCTATATAAACCGGGTACTCATCATCCACCCTTATTTTATTCACTATATTTTCCACAATATTAACTTCTACAACAACAGTAGAAATATCTACCACTGTAGCTGCCGGAACAGCACCTGATGTAATTTCCCCTTCATTTACATTTAATACTGAAATATATCCGTCCGCCGGTGAAGTAACAACTGTATTTTCAAGCTGTGTCTTAGCAAGATTATATGCAGCTTCCGCCTGCTTTAACTGTGCTAGTGCTGTTTCTGTATTTTCTTTATTAATTCTTGAGTCTGTCAATTCTAAGGCAGTTTTTGCAGTTTCATACTGTTCCTTTGCAAGTTCATATCCTGATTTTGCCCTGTCAAGGTCTTGTTTTGACGCCATTCCGTTTTCATGCAGTATTTTTACATCATCATACATTTTTTGTGCATCATTTAAATTAATTTCAGCACTTTTAAAGGCTGACTCTAACTGAGTCATTTGAAGCTCTATAGCCCCGCCTTCTGCTCTTTTGACATTTGCCTTTGCCACATTAACAGCTGCTTCTGCCTGGGCAAGCTGCAATTTAATTTCTTTATCATCAATTGTAAAAAGCGTCTGTCCCTCTGTTACTTCTTCTCCTAAACTTACATAGACTTCCAAAACTTTTCCTGGAAGTTTAGGTATAACATTCACTTCCTTTATAGGCTTTGCCTGCCCTACCACCGTCTGCGTTTCTTCTATATTTGTTCTTTTAACATAATCCACACTTACTGATGTGGATTTTTCCTCTTCAATTTTATCCTCGTTTGATGCCGAAGAGCTGCATCCCACTGCCATTAACAAAGCAAAAGCGGCAAGCACCGCCAAAATCCTCTGTTTCATAAAAATCCTCCTTGTACTGTTTCTAATTTTTAACTAATTGTCATTTCTAACTTTTGAAAACATGTCTGTGATTTCTTCTATCATCTCATTTAAACGCTCTATTTCTTTATCTTCAAAAACAGATAGTTTATCCAAAAGATGGTTTATAAATTTATTCATTTCAGCATCTAAAAAATCTCCCCCCATTTTTGTAAGTTTAAGGGTAGTTACCCTTTTATCTCCTTCAAAAGTTCCCTTTTCAATAAAACCCTCATTTATCATTTTTTCTGCTAAAACAGACATATTAGGTTTTGAAACCATTATTTTTTTCGCATAATAATTCATCGGCTTTCCGCCTTCAATTTTTAAGTAATATAAAAGTTTCATTTGAAGTTTTGTTACTCCGCAATTTGGAAAATCCCTGAATAGAGTCCTGTAAAGCATGGGTAAAAGAGTTATGTAGTTTTCTATCAAAAGTCTCCTGCTCATTTTCTTCCCCCTTTGTTTTAAATATACTCTTTTGTTTTTAAAAAAAGTCTGCTTTTTTGAATGGTTATGAATCATAACTATTTTTATTATTGTAATATACCATATTCTTTTTGTAAGGTCAATCATAAAAAATATCCACCCTTGCGGGATATAGATTAATATTATAAACTATTTAAAGTAAGCGATAAAATCCAATGATGATTTTTTTTAGTTGATTTTTGAAATTAAAATTTAGGAGGTTTTTTCATTGAGCGCAAAATTAATGGAGTTTTTGAAAGAAAAGGAGCAACAACTTGTAGAATACATAAAAAGTAGTGATGTACAAAAATACTTTAGACCAAAACATATATATGATGCAGTAACAAGCTATGTATATAGAAGTGCAAAACGCTTAAGACCTGCTGTCCTTATAATGTCATGTGGTTGTTTAGGAGGAGAAGAACGAATTGCAATACCTGCAGCTGCTGCTGTTGAACTTTTTCACACCTGGACCCTGGTTCATGACGATATAATTGACAATGACAGTTTAAGAAGGGGAGAACCTACAGCACACCGTCTAATGGAAAGTGCAGGTAAAACTGATTTAAATTTAAGTGGCAGCTTAGCTGAGGACTATGGAAGAGATATTGCTATTTTAGCTGGGGATATACAACATGCCTGGTCAGTAAACTTTCTCATAGAAACAACCACCAAAATGGGGGTAGATCCATATATTACACTGGAAATAATTAAATATATGGAATCATATGCTATTGGCAATCTCATTTATGGAGAAACAGTTGATGTGCAAATGGGAATGACAAGCAGCAAAGATACTATGAAATTTACCCAAGATGATGTAATAGACATGCTTTGGGGAAAAACTGGAGTGTTATATGGTTTTTCTGCACTAGCAGGGGCAATGATTGGTAAAGGAACATCCCAGATTAATGACCCTCAGGTTACAGCAGTAAAAGATTTTGCAACCAACTGCGGAATTGCATTCCAGCTTCAGGATGATATATTAGGCATTACCGGAGATGAAAAACTACTTGGAAAACCTATTGGTTCTGATATTAGAGAAGGCAAAAAGACAACAATAGTTTTAGAATCTCTTAAAAATGCAAATGAAGAACAAAAAATTCTTATACTTAATGTATTAGGAAACAAAGATGCCAGTGAAAATGATGTTGAAAAAGTAAAAAGTCTTTTTCATGAATTAAATGGAATAGAACATACCAAAGCACTGGCACAAAAATATATAGAAAAAGCCTTTCCTAACCTTGATGCTGTGGAAGAGTCAAAATATAAGGAGCTTCTTCTTAGCTGGGCTGATTTTATGATTAATAGAAATTTGTAATTTTAATAAAAAGTGGGGCATACATCCCCACTTTTATCTTTTTATTTATCCAATTTATTTTATTTATCTGATTCATTTGCCTAATTTATTTATCCAATCTTACTCATATCGTATGGAGTTTCCTGGTAAACATAATAATTTAACCAATTTGAAAAAAGAAGATTAGCATGACCTCTCCATTTTACTATTGGCATATTATCAGGGTTATCATCAGGAAAGTAATTTTTAGGCATTTTAATGTCAAGTCCTCTTTGTATATCCCTATCATATTCAGTTTTCAAAGTTAAAGCATCATACTCAGGATGGCCTGTTACAAATACTCTGCGTCCATCTTTTGATGCAACTAAATAAACACCTGCTTCTTCAGATTCAGCCAATATTTCCAGCTCACTAATTTTTTTAATATCTTCTCCTCTGATCTCAGTATGTCTTGAATGAGGTACATAAAAACTTTCGTCAAAACCCCTTGTCAATTTCACATTCTTTTTTGTGATTTTATGATTAAAAATCCCAAACATTTTTTCGTTTAAAGGATACTTTTCAATATCATAGTGATAATACAGGGCTGCTTGCGCTCCCCAACATATGTGAAGAGTTGACATTACATTGCGTTTTGTCCACTCCATAATGGTCTTAAGCTCTTCCCAGTAGTCCACCTCTTCAAAGGCCAAATGCTCAACAGGTGCACCAGTTATAATCATTCCATCAAACTTTTGGTCCTCTATCAAGTCAAACGTCTTGTAGAACTGAATAAGATGTTCTTCAGGTGTGTTTTTAGATTTATGAGTTTTAGGCTGTAAAAGCACTATGTCAACCTGAAGGGGAGTATTACCCAAAAGTCTTAATAGTTGAGTTTCCGTTATTATTTTTTTAGGCATAAGATTTAAAATACATATTTTAAGCGGTCTTATATCCTGGTGAAAAGCTCTGTTCTCCCCCATAACAAAAATATTCTCATTAACTAAAATGTCAAAAGCCGGTAAATCATCCGGTATTTTAATCGGCATATTTCATCATCCATTCTATATATCATTAATTGCAATACTATAAATAATACTATATATCGTCAAAGTCAGTCAATGTTTTTTTGTAAAAGCTTATTGCTTAGTATGATTTATTCTAATCCTAAAGTATTCCGGAGACTTAATATATAATTAAAACACTGTTCTGTATCTCCCACTACTTCGCCCTTTTCTTTTCTTATAGAATAATTTTTTTTGGTATCTCCAAAGGAAATATAATTTTTATGTGCTGCATATTGATCTTTGTATTCATAATATTTTATTTCAAAATCCTTGTTATCCTGTTGGGGCCATTTTACAGAATATACCCTTACCCACTGGTGGTCAATAAAGTTCTGCTTTTTTAGATATTTTACCATAGAATTAAAAAGCATCACAGTGCCATTTTCTTTATATTCTGCATCCTCAACTTCCTCTATATTGCTTCCTTCTTCTGTAATCTCTGTGTTTTTTGTGTTTTCTGTATCTT
>JAAYTS010000041.1 GCA_012517995.1 Clostridium sp. | reverse complement strand
TCCTAATTGAAAAAACAGATATGCCTTAGAGTATAATTATAGTTGGCAAGACAAGTAAATAATTAGGAGATATCCGAAGAATAGACAAGAAAAAAACTCAGAATTCATGTTATAATAATTATTAGATTATAATATAATAATAAATTAATTTAAGAACTTCCAAACAACGATATACGAATATCTGTTATTAGAAGTATAGAATCTAATTTGAGTTGATGCATTGATATTCTATCATTAATTTTAAGAAATATATTGATGAGGTAAGAGAAGTATGTTATTTATTACAGCTGTTATGAATTATACTGGTGAAACAGCAACCTGTATTGTTGAAAAAATTAAAAAGGGAGACAAGCAGTTAAAAGAAAAGTTTATAAAGGACTATATTCCATTTATATTAAATACCATTTCGGGTTTTTGTTCTTATAAGACGTCTGATTTAAAAAGTAGTGACGAATATAGTATAGGGCTAATGGCTTTTGATGAAGCTATTGAAAGATTTGATATCAGCAGAAGTAAAAGTTTTCTTAAATTTGCAGAAATGGTGATAAAAAAGAGAATGATAGATTATTACAGGAAAGTATCGTCTATTGATAAGAAAGAAATTCCTTTTTCGTCTTTTTACAGCAGAGGAGAGAAGGAACTAGAGAAAAAATTAAATATGTATGATGCTGGACAGGAAACAAGCAAATACGAGCTTATTTGGGAATTAAAAGATTTTTCAGAAAAACTAGAAAGTTTTGGGCTGAGCATTACAAAATTGCCAAACTATGTACCAAAGCATAGAGATTCAAAACAAATGTGTGTTGGTATTGCTAAAAAAATAATTGAAAATAAGGATATTTTAAACAAATTAAAAACTAAAAAGTACATACAAATGAAGGAACTTTCAAAAATAATAGATGTTCATCCAAAAACTGTTGAAAGAAATAGGGCATTTATTATATGCTTATGTATAATACTTGAAGGTGATTATGAAAACTTTAAAGAATATTTAAACAAAGTATTTTAATTTATTGCAGTCTAAAAATACTTTAAAGCGGCAAGTAAAGATTTTAATCCTTATAAAAAGGATGCTAGGGGGGAAACAATGAAGTATAAGGGTATTGTAATAAAGCTGACAAAAAATAAAGCCATTGTTACTACTGAAGATTTTCAGTGCTATTATATTAAGAGAAGCCCTACAATTTGTGTGGGGAAGGAAGTTGAATTTACCAATAAGGAAATTATTGAGAAAACACATACTTTAGCAAGATGGGCTTTAAGTGTTGCATGTGTAATATTTCTGATAACTAGTTTTATATACTTTACAGGAATAATTGATATAGATAACATTTTATACAGTCCCCAAGTTTTTGCCTACGTAAGTATTGACATAAATCCTAGCTTTGAGATGGAAATTGACTATAAGGGAAGAGTTTTGAATTTAGTTCCACTAGATGATGATGCAAGATTTATTTTTAATAATATAAAGTTTGATAAGGTTAACATTTCTAAAGTTATTGATAATATAATAGGGGAATTAAAGGCTAATGGCGACATTAGTGAGAAAACAAAAGAACATATATTGATTTCAAGTACATTGGACGGGCAAAATGAGGAAAGTAACCATACAGCCCCAGAAAAGAGACAAAAACTCGATATAATTATGGATGGGATAAAAAAAGATATAGAAAATAGTTATAAAGCAGATGTATATCTACTTCAAGGAGATATAAAGCAAAGAGAGGATGCAAAAAGTAAAGGTATATCTACTGGCAGATATATAGTGTACAAAAGTTTAGAAAAGGAGCTTTCAATTGAAGATGTTAAGAAGGCTACAGTTGCTGATCTAATAGAAAGTTTAGAAAGTGATAAATTAGAAGTGATGCCGACACCAACACCGACACCAACACCATCACCAACACAAACGTTGACTACACTACCAATTGATACGTCAAAGGAAACGCCAACACCAATGACATCAACACAACAATCAAGTAATACGCCAAGTAATATACCAAGTAATACGCCAAGTAATACACCAGCACCGACTCAAACACTAATATCTACACCAGAGCCTATAGATTTAATGTATAGAAGATTTGAATCTAGTAATTATCGTGGATATTTCATACGGAGTGAATCATTTAGAGCTGGCATTTCTTCATATGTAGCGCCTGTTGAGGATTCTATATTTAAGATAGTTCCTGGACTTGCAGAAGGAGATTGTATTTCCTTTGAGTCAACCAATCATCCAGGACATTACCTAAAACACGAAAATTTTGAAATTATTCTTAAAAAATACGAAGACACAGAACTATTTAAAGCAGATGCAACTTTTAGAATTGTATCAGGTTTGGCGGATGGAAGTATGATTTCTTTCCAGTCTTTTAATTATCCTGATAGGTATATAAGACACAGGGATTATAATCTTTATATTGAAGAAATATCCACCGAGCTTGACAAAAAAGATGCAACGTATATTGAATTAAAAGTTGAATAAACCTTGCAATAGTTGGTGTAAAAAAGACAAAAACTTGAATGTTTTGTAATTGTTTTGATAATTGTTTTGCTAGTTGTAATTAAGCGAAATTCCCAACTGAAAAAAAGTATATTTTTCGTACAAGTAAGACAAAGGGTAAATTTATGCTTGGGCAATGGTTTACCCAATTTAGAAAAACATATTATGGGAGGTATAAATATGAAGTTTAAAAAAATTTTGGCAGGTGTAACAGCACTTGTAATGTCAACGGGGTTGATTTGGGCAACGCCGTTGGGTGCAGGGAGAGTATACGAGGAAAAGTTGGTTTATGACAACTTTGAAATTAACTATGATGGATGGTGCAATAGGGGAGAAAGTACCATTTTATCAGCAGTTGAAAATCTAGGAAACAATTCTACAAGAGGTATGATGGTAACAAATCGTTTATCTAAAAATGACGGAGCGTATTCACAAAAGGGTTTATATCTTGATGGTGGTAAAAATTATAATTACAGTGTTTTTGTAAAGCATGATGGGGAAGATATTGAAACATTTAACCTTTCTTTAAGTTATCAGGATATAGAAACAGGAGAGTTAATTTCAAAAGTAATTGCAACTGAAAATGTTGCTAGTGGAGAATGGATTGAGCTTTCAGCAGAGTATAAAGCACCAAAAACAGCATCTGATATTACTTTGTCAATTACAACTGATAGTACTGTGGATTTTATTTTTGATGATGTTACTATAACTGAAAAGAGAAAAATTAATGGAAATACAGTATCAGCAGCAAATAGTGATGTTGGATTAAAGGATATATATGCAAATTATTTTAGAGTTGGTTCAGTGCTTAATTCCGGGACAGTAAACAATTCAACAATAACGGCTATGATTTTGAAAGAATTTAATAGTATTACTCATGAAAATGAATTGAAGCCTGATGCTACGCTAGTACAATCAGGTTCAACTAATACAGATATAAAAGTTTCTCTAAATCGTGCAGCAAGTATTTTGAACTTTTGTGCACAAAATAATATAGGTGTTAGAGGTCATACCCTAGTTTGGCATAGTCAGACACCTGAGTGGTTCTTCAAGGACAATTTCCAAAACAATGGCAACTGGGTATCCCAATCAGTTATGGACCAGCGTATGGAAAGCTACATAAAAAATATGTTTGCTGAAATAAAAAGACAGTATCCATCACTAAATCTTTATGCCTATGATGTTGTAAATGAGGCTGTGAGTGATGATGCTAACAGAACTAGAAATTTTGGTGGAGCAAGAGAACCGGGATATGGAAGTGGTAAATCCCCATGGGTTCAGATTTATGGAGATAATAAGTTTATTGAGAAAGCATTTACATATGCAAGAAAATATGCTCCAGAAGGCTGTAAGCTTTACTATAATGATTACAACGAATATTGGGATCATAAGAGAGATAGAATGGTTGAAATGTGTACATCCTTATACAATAAGGGTTTACTTGATGGTGTGGGAATGCAGTCTCATATTAATTCAGATATGAACGGATTTACAGGTATACAAACATATACAACTGCCTTACAGAAGTATATAAATATAGGCTGTGATGTTCAGATTACAGAACTTGATATAAGTACAGAGAATGGCAAATTTAGTGCACAGCAGCAGGCTGATAAATATAAAGCTATTTTCCAAGCAGCTATGGATATAAATAAAAAATCTAACAAAGGTAAGGTTACAGCAATCTGCGTTTGGGGACCTAATGATGCAAATACGTGGATTGGTTCTGAAAATGCACCACTTTTATTTGATAGAAATACCCAACCAAAGGCAGCTTACCATGCATTAGCTTCTCTTGTTCCTCAATCAGAATGGGGGGACGGTGGTAATCCTAATGGTGGTAGCCCAGCACAGTCAGAGGAACCAGATACAAAGGGATATTATTATCATGATACATTTGAAGGCAGCATGGGTGAATGGACTAATAGAGGACCTGCAGAAATATCATTAAGTAACAGAGCATCTTATAGCGGTTCAGGGGCACTTTTAGTTCAGGGGCGTACAGATGCATGGAATGGAGCACAACGTGCATTAAGTCCTATAACATATGTTCCTGGAAATAAATATTGTTTTAGTTCTGTTGCTATGTTTACTGGAGGCAGCGGCTCTGCAACACTTTGCATGAAACTTCAATATGTGGATTCAAATGGTGATGCTCAATACGATACTATAGATATGAAGACTACCGTTGCAAATGAATGGGTTCATTTATATAACCCAGAATATAGAATTCCTTCTGATGCAGAAGATATGTATGTTTATGTTGAAACAGCGGAAGGTACTATGGATTTCTATGTAGATGAAGCAATTGGAGCAGTTGCAGGTACTGTAATTACTGGACCTTCTGAAATTAAGTTTACGCTGGGTGACGTAGACTCTAATGGTGTTATTGATTCTATTGACTTAGTAATTGCCATGAGGGGTATACTGCAGGAAGAATTCCCTAGCGATGTTGCTAAGCGCGCAGCTGATGTTAATCAGGATGGTATAGTAAATAGTAATGATATTGCTCTTTTATCACGTTACATTTTAGAAATAATTGATAGATTTCCTGGTGAAAAAGATCCAGAAGAACCTGAAGATCCAGAAGAACCTGAAGAACCTACTAAACCTCCATTTAATTACAATCCTGCTTTACAGTACAGACAGGCTCCTAATTCTTATCTGACTCAGTGTCCACAGCCTGGAAGAATTGTTAAAGAAACATATAACAGTATAAACGGAATGAAGAGTCTTAATGTATATCTTCCTTACGGTTATGATGCAAATAAAAAATACAACATTTTCTACCTAATGCACGGTGGTGGAGAAAATGAAAATACAATTTTTAGTAACGATGTTAATCTGCATCTTATTCTTGATCATATGATTATGAATGGTGATATTGAGCCTATGATAGTAGTAACACCTACATTCAACGGTGGAGGATGTACAGCTCAGAATTTCTATCAGGAATTTAGAGCAAATGTAATTCCTTTTGTAGAAGGTAAGTATTCTACCTATGCAGAGTCAACAACTCCTGAGGGAATTGCTGCTTCAAGAATGCACAGGGCTTATGGAGGATTCTCAATGGGTGCAGTTTCAACATGGGCTGTAATGGTTAATTGTCTGGATTACGTTGGATATTTCATGCCTTTAAGTGGTGATCACTGGTCAGGAAATTCTGCACAGGACAAGGCATATTCCATTGCTTCTGCAATTGACAGATCCGGTCTTTCAAAGAGAGATTACTTTATCCTTGCTGCAACAGGGTCAGAGGATATTGCATATCCTAATGTTGCACCTCAAATTGAGGTTATGAAAACTCTTCCACAGTTTGATTATACTTCAGATTTCTCTAAGGGTAATTTCTACTTCCTTGTAGCACCGGGTCTTACACACTGGTGGGGATATGTAAGACATTATGTTTATGATGCACTTCCGTATTTCTTCCATGAGGGGTAAAAGCTTATAAAGGCTAAATACATCATAGACGACAAGGTTAACTCATGAAGTAAAATTACTCTAAAAGTAGATTTTGTATATTAAAAAACCAACTGGAATAAACTTAAAAAAACAAGGTTTGTTCCAGTTGGTTTTGATTTTTGTTTTGTTTAATTGTAAGGGTAAAAGAATTAACGGATATACATACTAAAAAATCTCCCAAAAAACTACAATTTGGGTCATTGTAATTTCCTGATATCTACTTTTTTAAGACATATTCTTATTATATATGGTATAATTTATATTACTTCCATGTAATTTCATCTAGTCTTACAAGGTGATATATGGAAGAAATAATTGGTAATTGCTTACGATAAAGATACTGCTTCTAACACAGTTGGCAAGGTTATGAATATAACTTTACAGCATATCAATAACATGGTAAAATATTGGCAAAAGATGTTTGATGAAGGGGAGTTCATGATGAAAAAAATAATGGCAGTTATTTAATAAGTTCCAAACCTATGGCCGCTTATTTTGTCCAATTTCCTGTTGAATTGGGAATTATATTGTTTGAGTCTGTTTTATTTGCTAAATATCTTAAAGGAAAAACCAAGAGCCGAAAATATGTATATGGCCTGGCAGCAAACCTTGCCAGCTGGGGTGTGGGATTTTTCCTGATTAGTCATCAGTATGAGCTTTTGCTAATTCGATAAACGAGTTAAATTATTATGATATATAATGATTTTAAAAAAGTATATATATTTACGGGGGATATAATAAATGAAAACAAAGATTATTTCTTATCTACTTATCATTTCCATGATAATGACAGGTGTGGCGTATGCCGCTGAAGGATTAAATTTTTCAAATGAAGTTAGCACCTATGGGCAGGATATCCAAAAGACTTCAAATGTTAATGCTAATGATGAAAAACAAAGTTTTTCGGATATTGAAAATCATTGGTGCCAACATGTTATTGAAAAATTTTTGGACAAAGGCTGGGTTGTAGGTTATGATGATGGACTGTTTCGTCCAAATAGACTTGTAACTAGAGCAGAGTTTACAGCTATGGTTGTAAATATATTTAAAGAAGAAAAACAGGTAGAAGGAAATAGCTTTACAGATGTAAATAAAAACAATTGGTTTTATAATGCAGTATCTTATGGCCTGTACCCGGTTTGCTGGACACGCAGTTAAGTTGGTATAATAATACTAGAAAGGGCGTGTAACAGTTGGCAAAAAGACGAAAGAGGTATACTAAAGAATTTAAGCAAAGTCTTGTAAGTATGATATGTGAGGAAG
>JAAYTS010000221.1 GCA_012517995.1 Clostridium sp. | reverse complement strand
AGACATGGAGATGTCTTGTGATGAACGTGTTGTAAAAGAGATGGGCAGCAAGATTAAACAAGCGTATTCAACGTCCTTGCTTTCTCTAGCAACAGGACGACGCCTGATAAACGGAAGTCCGCTCGCGTTCGGTGAAGGGAATGTAAAGGGACGGATCAAAAACATATTGAACTTCAAAAAGCCCGCTGCATGGGTCATGGTAGTTTCTATCATACTCGTCGCTGCCTTGGTCATAGGCTTCATATCGAACAGACCATCTGCCGACGGCTCGTCTGATTGGGAGGTATATGATTTTCCAAGTTATTTATATGACCGTGTCACTTTCAATACTGAAGCAGAAATATACCCGCCGTCCTTTGAAGCTATCAATGCTGTACTGGTGAATCAAGAAATGGAGACCGGATTGACCTGCGGTAAGGCATTTACCCTTGTCAAGCAGGTTGGGAATGATTGGCGTGTAGTACCCTTTGCGGAAGGATTAACTTTCACTCAAGAAGCAATAAATCTTCCTGTTGGGGTTAGCGAAACATACCGTCTGACTCCTGATATGCTTTCGGCAAAACTCGATATGGGTAATTACCGTATTGTTACCGATGTATGGTATGCCAATGAGCAGCCACCGCAGACAGTGCGTACAGTATGGGCTGATTTCATTATCAGCGAAACTAACATGAGTTTGAGTCTCGACGACGTCAGAACACTTGCAAAAATGGGCGATGCACTAAAGTTTGAAGACTTTAGTAGCTTCAAAGGTGCTGATGTCAGCTCAAACACTAATTACCGCATAATGGTCTACAGCGTAGAGGGCGGTTACCGTCTAATCGTACGAACAGATAGTAACCAGATAGATGCTGCCAATCTGGAGAGAATATGGGACAGTGGTGACAGCGGTATTGACATCCGATATAATGATGTGGACGAATTCATAAAGAGTCATCCCTCGTCGGAGGCAACATTGTCATCGGTTTCTGAAAAAGCGACGCTATCTAATACACCCATAAGCGAAAAAGTAAATATCGTCATCATGCCTACGGATCACGACCCAAGGTACAGTTATTACTATCTGCCTGAGGATCAGCAGAAGTTTTCCGGCATGATGGACGCTATGCAACGGACTCCACTGGACAAATTTCCCGCCGACACCTATCATTTGAACATCTGCGTTGCAAAGGATGGAGTATCATGGGAGATGCTCAGCAACGGAGCTTTCTTTTACTTGGATGATGACGGCGGCTTTTTGGGCGAAAATAAGGAATTGTATGATGAGATATTACAGATGCTCAGAGAGGAACTGAGCTTTGAGCCTTTTGATCCCAATCAGATTAGAGGCATCTCTGCTGTCGAAGTGGAGTACACTCAGCATAACACCGGACAAACGTTTAGTCAGCGTATAACAAATAGTAACGATATGAAGTTGCTCGAAAAACGTTTCAAATCCGCAAAACCGGTGGGTGGCGTCACAGCTTGTCCATTTTATGAAGCCCTAGTGACTTTAGAGAATAATGATGGGTCGGTAATTCGCATTCGCCTTGCTACTGATAGTTGTCCCATATATTTTGCAAACGGAGTCTGCTTTGAATATGAGGGGAGCTACAAAGAGATTGTCGGATTGTTTGATCAAATACCATGGAGAGAGTAAGCCAGAAGATATGTCAAATTGATATATAAAGAAGCCAATTGAAGCATTTATCTAAAACAACAGAACTTTAGAAAAGACTGCACTAAAGGTTTAATCCTTCGGTGCAGTCTTTACTTTTGAGCCTCCGCTTGAAGAGAGTCGGTCAAAAATTTACTTGTTTTCGTAAATCCCTAAGTTGAACTCCCATTAATGGGGGCTTTTTTTAATAGACTTCAAGTTTTTCATGATATATGAAATCAGCGCTATTGTCAAAATAGTTTTTTGTCACAGATGATGATGCAAAAGTGGAATCTAATGTAATCCACCTATCTTCTTCTGAAATATATATTTCATTCCATGCATGAAGTTCACTACGACCAGGAGCGGTATAATTACCCTTTATAACTTTTACCTGTAGGTTGGCGGCTCTTCCTAAAGCTGCAACTAAATTGGAATAGTCATAACATACTCCTGTGCCAGTTTTAAATGTGTGTAAAGCTCCATACTCATTGTCAAAGTTTTTTGCTAATTGTCGATAATATTTTTCATAATCATATGTAATATTTGATGATACCCATTCGTGAATCCTTCGTGCTTTTTCCATGTCATTTTTACTATCTTTGGTTATTTCATTTGCTAATTCAATAATCTCTTCGTGATTACTCTCAACATGTAATGTAGGAACTGTAAACCTGTTAACTTCAGTTAAATTTTCAATTTTCACAGTAGGACCATAACGATATTTTCTGTCTACCACATGAACTAAAACTGAAACTGTATAATCACCTGTTCCATCAATAAGCCATATTTCTTCATGAAAAGCACCATCTTCTAATTTTACATCATACCAACGCTGGATTTCATCTTTAACTATAAGTATTTTTATTTTTTCGTTTTCTGTCATTCCTGAAAAGGTTACTTTACCTTCTACTTTTGTTGGGATATTTTGGAGGGTTACCTTGTTAATTCGCATGAAACCTGGTGTGTATGCAGCTGATGTAGTGGATGTGGCAAATGCCACATTTACAAACATTGTTACTACTATGCAGAGCATGGCAAAAACTTTAATACTTTTTTTCATAATGATTCCTCCCTTTTTCGGCAACTCAGCCATCTTGGTTACAAATAAAACCGAAGATCTGTAGCTTTGCGTCCTCAATTTTCATTGAGTTTGCTATTATCGAAAGGGCGTATGATGTGTTTTAAGAAATTAAAAAGCTCTGACCGAATTACCAGACAGAGCTAATAAACATACATCATACTCTTATTTTGGCAACTCGGCTATCATAGTGATTACACACCTTAGACCCGCAGTTTTGCGTCTCTATCTTTCGATAGATTTGCCCTTTTCAAAACATAATTATTAAGTTGTATATATCTATTATATAACAAAACAAAATATTTTTCAATATATACCTCTTTTATTTTAATATTTATCTTGTTAACTCCACATTTACTTATGTTAAAATATTATGTTAAAATACTTATGTTAAGCTAATGAGAGAGTATTTTTAAAACAACTTTGTTAGTTATAATTTATATATCTAAAGTGCAACTGAATTCTTGCACCAGGTGATGTGGTGTGCTATACTTTAGTTAAGAAAAAATTGAAAAGGATTGGAAGTTTATTGATGAAATGTAATGTTGTACATTTATTCCAATATACACGTATTAGTGAATATACAGTTAGATTTCTTATTTTTGTTAAATTAATTCGTTTTCTGCAAAAATGGAGTATGCTACAGATGGGAGTGTTTTTAATATGATGATGTGTTCTATTTGTAAAGAGAATATAGCAGTTGTTTTTATAACTAAAATTATAGATGGAAAACAAACACAGGAAGGAATGTGTATTTCTTGTGCTAAAAAGAATGGAGTTCAACCAATTAATCAAATACTTGAGCAAACAGGTATATCTGACGATGAAATAGATGATTTAAGCAAGCAGATGGGGGAATTTATACAAGATATGAACATTGAGGATTTTGGTAATATGTCAGAGGACTTCGTAAATACTACAAATCCATTTTTGAATATATTTAATAAAAATTTATTTAGAAAAGAAAGTACTAAAAATTCAAAAAACGATGAAATAAATGAACAGAAAGATAGAGAAAAAGATTTTAAAAACAATAAAAAAATAAAAACACAAGAAAAAAAAGCGTCTAAGAGAAAAAAATATTTGGACACTTATGGAGATAATCTAACAGAAAAAGCCAGGAATAATAAAATAGATAGAGTTATAGGCAGAGATAGAGAAATAGATAGAATTATTCAAGTGCTTAACAGGAGAAATAAAAACAATCCTGTATTAATAGGAGAGCCAGGTGTTGGAAAGACTGCCATTGCTGAGGGACTTGCAGTTAAAATTGTTCAAAGAGAAGTGCCAGCAAAATTGTTTAACGTAGAAGTATATTTACTTGATTTAACAAGTGTTGTAGCTGGAACACAGTTTAGAGGTCAATTTGAGAGCAGAATGAAGGGAATTATAGAAGAGGCTAAAACATTGGGAAATATAATATTGGTGATAGATGAACTTCATAATATTATTGGTGCAGGAGAAGCAGAAGGTGCAATGAATGCGGCTAACATATTAAAACCTGCTCTTGCTAAAGGTGAAATACAGGTTATTGGTGCTACAACTCTTAATGAATATAGAAAACACATTGAAAAAGATACTGCATTGGAAAGAAGGTTTCAACCAGTACTTGTTGAAGAACCCTCCATGGAAGAGACAATTGAAATATTAAGGGGAATTAAGGATTATTACGAAGATTTTCACAGAGTTAAAATAACTGATGAAATAATAAAATTAACTGTTACTCTTTCAGAAAGGTATATAAATGATAGGTTTTTGCCTGATAAAGCAATAGATATTTTGGATGAAGCGGGTTCTAGGGCTAATATAAAAAATGTGGAATTAGCAAAACTTGACATGTTAAAAGAGGAACTAAAAATAGTTCAAGAAGAAAAAGAAAGTGCAATATCAGCAGATTCCATTGAAGACTATCAAAAAGCTGCAGATTTAAAGGTAAGAGAATGCAAACTTTTAGAAGAAATACATGAAATGGAAGAAAGGATTAAAGAAGTATATATTACTTCAGATGATGTTGCACATGTGATAGAGACTTGGACAAAAATACCTGTTAAAAGACTTACTGAAATTGAAGCAAAAAAACTTTTGAATTTGGAAGAACGTATTCACAAAAGGTTGATAGGACAGCATGATGCAGTTAAAAGTGTTTCAAAAGCTATAAGAAGAAGCAGGGCAGATTTTAGGAAAAAGAAAAAGCCAGCATCTTTTATTTTTGTAGGACCAACAGGAGTAGGAAAAACTGAGCTGGTAAGAACACTTGCAGTGGAGATTTTTGGAAGCGAAGATTCGCTAATAAGGTTTGACATGTCTGAATATATGGAAAAACATGCAGTTGCCAAATTAATTGGTGCACCTCCTGGATATATAGGTTATGATGAGGCGGGGCAGCTTACTGAGAAAATAAGACGAAAGCCATATTCTATTATATTGTTAGATGAAATAGAAAAGGCTCATCCAGATGTATTTAATATGTTTTTGCAAATACTTGAGGATGGAAGGATAACTGATAGTCATGGTAGGGTGGTAAATTTTGAAAACACCATAATAATAATGACTTCTAACGCTGGAACAAGTAACAAGGCAAGTGGGATAGGTTTTGGTAGTGATAACTATATTGCTATTGAAAACAAAGTAAAAGATGTTTTAAAAGAAATATTCAGACCTGAATTTTTAAACAGAATAGATGAAATAATTGTGTTTGACCAATTAAAAAAAGAGGAGCTTAGAAAAATAATTAAACTGATGCTTAAAGAAATAGAAGATGAAGTTAAGGGAAAAAATATGACAATAGAAATAGAAGAACCAGTTATAGACTTTATACTTCAAAAGGGTTATGATCCTAAATATGGAGCAAGGCCTTTAAGAAGAATGATTCAAAAATATATTGAAGATGAGCTTGCAGATATGTATATTAGAGGAACTTATACAGAAGGCAGTAATATTGTTGTTTATGTTGAAGGGGAAGAAATAAAATTAAAATAGGTAATTAATATATTTTAAGGATAAAAAGCGTTTATTTAAAATAAACGCTTTTTATCTGAAATCTATAATATAGAGGTTGTGTATGAAAAATTGTTCAATAAAGGTTTAGATATATTATATCATTTAAATAAAAAAATATTATTAAAATTATATTAAATATCAAAAACAAAGTGAATTACTATAAAAGTAAATAAGATGAAAAATATGCACCTGCTTAATACAAGATAATTAAAAATCCCATATAAGGAAGATGAAAAGTAATGACATTTAAAATAAAAAATAACAAAATAAAGATATTTTTTGCAAGTTTCATTTCTATAATTTCATTTTTGTTACTATCAGGCTGTGGAGCAAAGCCTAAAAAAATACAAAAAGAAATATTTTCGCTAAATACAGTAATAAATATAACTGTATATGGAGATGAAGAAGCTGAAAAGGTTTTACAAAGGGCTATAAACAGAATATATGAGATAGAAAACAGAATGAGTGCTACAATTTCTAAAAGCGATGTGTCATTAATAAACCAAAATGCAGGACAAAAACCTGTAAAAGTTCACGATGATACTTTTTTTGTTATTCAAAAAGCATTAGAATATGGAGAACTGACAAATGGAGCATTTGATATTTCAATATATCCATTGGTTAAATTGTGGGATATAAAATCTCAAAATAAAAATATACCAGCAAAAGAGGAAATAAATGATGCTCTTGATTTGGTAGATTATAAAAAAATAAAACTTAATTTTGATGAGAAGACAGTTTTTTTGGAAAAAGAAGGTATGTCAATTGATTTAGGAGGAATTGCAAAAGGATATGCAGTGGATGAAGTTAGAAAAACTTTAGAAGAAGGAGGAATAAAATACGCGCTTATATATATGGGTGGGGATATTGCAGTAATTGGAAACAAACCAGAAGGTGGATTGTGGAGAATTGGAATTGAAGATCCAAGGTACCAAAATGAAGGCTCCAGACATTTTGCAGTAATTGAAGGTGCTGATTTAAGTGTTGTTACATCTGGGGATTACCAGCGTTATATAGAAATAGATGGCAAACGCTATCATCATATATTTAACCCCTATACAGGCTATCCGGCAGAAGCAAATGTAATGAGTACAACTGTTGTTGGAAAAAGTTCTATAGATGCTGATGCTTTAGCAACAGCAATTTTTGTGTTGGGTGTAGATGAAGGACTTAAAATAATGGAAAAAACTAATGAATTTGATGGAATAATTGTTACTAAGGATAAATACGTATATATCACTAAAGGACTTAAAGATAAGGTGGATATTATAAAAAAAGAATATAATCAAGGAAATATTTAAAAACTATATCTCAATTTAAAAAAATATGATATTATATATTTATAGGTTCAATTAGTAGTGTAGCGTAAGCTTATCTTGCTAAAATTTCATAGCAAAGCAAAAACTATATTTTCATTATTATATTTTCATCTTTAGTTATAATTTGGTTGTAAATGAATTTATAGTTTAATAGAAGTGTCAATTCAAAAAAGTTTTAGTTGTTGTTTAAATTTAATAATAGGAGTGGGTATGTATGAGGTTATTTGTGGATATGATAGTAAATTTAGATCCAATAGGTGTAGTTATAATATCTATCATCCTTTTGATTTTTGCCTTTTCATTTACCATTAATTTAATAGTTAGAAGGAGATACATTTCCATTCAAAATGATTTAGAGAAAAATAAGGATAATGAAAAGGGAGAATTTAAAAATCCGTTGCTAAATAAAATAGTAGAATCTTACAAAAACACTGCTTTAGTTAATTACAATGAAGTAAATACCCAGGCTATAATAGAAAATTGTTTTAATACCAATCTTCGTACTTGCCTTTTGTTTGAAAGATTTATAAAGCATACCGTTTCAATATTAATAACTCTTGGTCTTCTAGGAACATTTTTTGGTTTGACATTGGCTGTTACTGATTTGGTAAATGTTTTTAGAAAAATAATGGAATCAGATGCAGTGACAGATCCAACATTTTCCACTGGTTTTTTAAATGAGCTTATTCCCTCTGTATATAGTATGGGAATAGCGTTTTCCACAAGTCTTTTTGGTATAGCCAGCTCAATACTTTTTACCATCTTCAATATTATATGTAGTGCAGAAGAGGCTAGAGAGACTTTAATGGTACGTATTGAGGAGTATTTAGACAATACAATATCCATTGTTATTGCAAAGGATAAAGAGACAGAGTATAATTTGATGAACAAGATATTAAAAGAAACATTTATTGAGTTTGGAGAAAAAATAGAAAATACATTAAAACAAACTGTTGAGTCCTTTGGAGAAAGTCTTACCAGTGTAGTAATGGACGTAAATGTTACTTCTAAGGCTTTGGATAATACTGTGGAAAAATTTGATTTGTCTCTTAAAAACTTTGCATCAAATATAAAAGACTTTACTGAGTTTAACAACAATCTTAGAAACAATATAGAAAAAATGGATGTAAGTTTTATAAAGGTTACAGAAGCTTTGACAGATACATCTAATATTATTTCTCAGAACTACAGTTCAATTGAAAATTTCTCAAAAGATATAAAAGATGCTGCAGAAGAAATGACTGAGTATAACCGCCAGGTAATTCATGATATATCAAATATAGTTATAGAAGTAAAGAATACAGTAACAACAATTAATGATCTAAGTGAAACAATTAAAAATGATTTGGGTGTTAGGACTGATGAAATTAAAGAATATCATGATAAAATAAACAATTTAATGACAAAGTTGGGTGAAGAAATTAGTATTTTAGGAGAAAAGACTTCAGAAGCCTTTTCAAAAAGTTTAGATGAAAATGGCAAAATTATATCCCAAAAAGTTGTTGAAAGTATGGAGGGTATTTTAAAAGAAATATTTGTTATTATGGATGAATTTAAGGAAAATGAAAAAATGTTGGCAAAAACGATTGTAATGCTTCCTGACCAACTTTTAACGTATCATGAAACTGCTTCTGCTCAGATAAATAAACAGCTAGATGATGTAAAAAGGCTCTTGAGAAATAATTGAGGTGAAATCTAATGAAAATTAGAAGAAGAAATTTTAAAAGAGATCACGAAACACCAAATTTTTGGCCTTCATTTACAGATGTAATGTCAACAATTGCATTGGTATTGTTTTTTTTAATGTTATTAGCATATATACAAAATATGGTTACAGGAAATAAGCTATTGCATAATATAGCTAAATTAGAGGAAAAAGAATTAGAACTTAAAAATGTTGAATATGAGTTGGCCATTCAAAAAGCAGAGCTAGAAAAAGTCAGAACTGAAGCAGAGAGGATAGGCAATGATTTGGCTATTTCACAAAAGGAAATTGACAAACAGCGTGAAATAATTGCAAATAGCAACCGTGAGCTTAGTGAATTGCGTACAAAGCTTGAAGCAATAGCTGTCCTTCGTTTGGATGTTTTAGAAAAAGTAAAACATTCAATAGAAAGCGAATTAGGAAGCACAACAGCAAGAGGAGAAGAGCTTGTTACCATAGGAGATAATGCAAATATTATCATAAATGAAAGTCTTGTATTTGAAACTAATTCCTATGAAATAAAGCCAGCAGGAAAAGAACTTTTAGGTCAGTTTGCAATAGCATTTGAAAAAATTTTAGATGACAAAAATACAAGAAACTATATTGATTCAATTAATATAGAGGGTCACACTGATGATGTGGGTACTTCAAGTTATAACAGGGAGCTGTCTGCAAAACGTTCAGCTGAGGTGGTAAACTACCTTATGAGTTCAAATCCCCAACTAGAGAAAAAGTATGCTGGTTTCTTTGCAACGGTAGGGTTTTCAAAATTTAGACCAATAGCTTTAGGGTTCAGTGAAGCTGCAAGACAAAAGAACAGGAGAATAGAGATAAAAATAGCAATTAAAGATTCAAGTATTCAGGACATAATAGAAGATTATCTTGATGAAACCAATGAAAAACTTAACCTAATACATGGTGATTTATATGAAGAATAAAACTGAAAAAATGGATATAAGAATAATAAAATATGAGCAATATATTAAAGAAAATCCTGAGAAAGCCTATGGATTTTACTGCTTAGGAAGACTTTATTTTAATCTTGGGAAATATAATGCTGCAGAAAACTATTTTAAGAAGGCACTTTCACTTGATGAAGGTTATACCCGTGCAATAATAGCTTTAATTGAACTATATGTATATAAGAAAAAGTTTATAAAAGCAGTATTTCTTTTTTCCAAACACCGACAAGATATTAATAAAAATTATATATTTAGAGTTAAACTTGTTCGGGGTGTTAGTTCCTTCTACAGTAAAAATGATTTTTTTAGAACTGGTTCTATAGGTTTTTTGAAAAGACTGTTTTTAAAAAACACTATGAGATATGCAAGAGAGTTGGTTCCAAAAGAGTCCAGCAATATAGTTCTTAAAATTATTTTGTGCATGTATTATTTAAAAACAGAAGAAAATAATATTTTTGTAATGCAGATGTTTAAAACATGTGTATATTGGGATGGGCTGGATGATCATTTGAGATGGGAACTTTTAAAGGCTTTATCAGATTCAGGCAATAACCTTGTTTATGATATGAATATTGCCAAAAAATTCACATCAATTCCCCATTCTAATTGTTCAGATGAATATGCAGGGATAATATTAGCGGCGTCTATGCTTAAAGGAGATGCTGCAAAAACAGCAGAAATATACAACTTGGCAAATAAATACAACAAAAAGTTAACACCTGAAATAATGTGGAGGTATGTATATTGGTGCAGGGAAAATTCTTTCTATGATCCTTCAGTTTATGATTGTTGTAATAAATTAATAAAATTAGGATGGATGGATAGAGTTGTTGCCGAGACATTTTTAACTTTAAAAGAAAAAGATAGTGTTAAACTTTCAAAACGTAATGAACAAATGCTAAAGCTATATGGCTATATAGATTCACTCTGATATATTTTTTAATAGGCCTCTTTTATATTTAACTTTAAGTATTCTGTAAATAGATTTATCTATACTGTCTTGTGTAATATCCCCATTTATAGCAGCGTCTAAAATGCCATTGTATGCCTTTTCCAATGAATCAGGCATGAGGAGAATATCTGCACCTGCTTTAAAAGCCATAATTGACGCTTTATCACAAGGCCAATGTTTTTTTATAGCCTCCATTTCTAAAGCATCGGTTATTATAAGACCATCATAATTTAATTCTTTTCTTAAAAGACCTGTCAATATTTTCTTTGAAAGAGTTGCAGGTAAATCATCTGAATCTATTTCAGGCAATATTATATGTGCTGTCATAATGGCATCAGCGTCTGCAGATATTCCTTTTTCAAAAGGAACAAATTCTATCTCCCTAAGTCTTTCAATACCATGCTCTATTATTACCGCTCCTTTGTGGGAATCTTTAGAAGCATCTCCATGTCCAGGAAAGTGCTTTAAAACGGCACTGACATTTTCTTCTTGCATTCCTTTGACAATTTGCTCCACCATTATTCCCACTTTTTGTGGATCTGAGCCAAATGCCCTATCTCCTATAACAGGATTTTTGGGATTGGTATTTACATCGGCAACTGGAGCAAAATTCATGTTAAATCCAAGGCTATAAAGTTCACTTCCTAATTTGCTTCCAAGCTGGTATGCAAGGTCTGGATCATTTTCTTCACCTATTTCTTTGGCAGAAGGAAGTTTTGTTATTCCCATTTTAGGATTGCTTCCAAGTCTGCTTATCCGTCCACCTTCTTCGTCCACAGATATAAAAAGGGGGATTTTGCTCACAGACTGCATACTTTTAATTAAATTTGATGTTTGAGTTCTGGTATCTATATTTTCACTAAATAATATAACGCCTCCTATTTTAAATTTCTCTATTTGGTTTTTCATATGTTCATTCATTTCATAAAGATTGTTTCCTTTTTCATCTTTTCTAAAGGCTACAATAAACAGCTGTCCAACTTTTTCTTCTAATGTCATTGAGGCAATTAAATTGTTTATTATTATATCCATATCTTCCACATCCTCCCCATCTTCTGATGAATGTTCTGGTACAGGTTTTGGGGTGGGTGTTGAGGGTGATTTAGTAGCAGTCGTTATGGTGTTTTTAGGAGACTGTGGAGTTTGGCTATTGTTACAGCCAGCAAATAATAAAATAATGCTTACAAATAGTATTTTTAGGGAATTTATTTTTTTCAAATCAACACAACCTTATCAATTTCTTAAATTCACATTATTTATTTTATCAATGTAGATAAAATTTATCAATAACAAATAACTATATTTTGGAATCCAGCTATATGTTGAGGATTTTTAGATATGTGCCGATATAAGTATTAAAGATTATTTATATTGCACAACAGATTAGAAGTTTGTGCTAAATTTATCTAAAAGTAGAGAAGGAGATGTTTAAATGAGTTTTTTGAAAAATCAAAAAATAGGGGTAAAATTAATGTTAGGGGTTTCAATTGCATTTATTTTAACAATAGGAATAATTGTAACTCTTGCTACAACCCAATTTAGTTATTATGTTCATAATTTTAGCGAACAACAGGCAATTAAAGGCATGGAGGGATTAGAGGCTGAACTTGATAAATTGCAAAATAATGCATTGGAATTTGGCAATGTATTGGCTGTTCATCCGGATATAATAAAAGGCATAGAGGAAAATAATGACCTTTTATCTGAAACCATTGGTATGTTTAAGGAAAAAACAGGGGTAGATTTTATAAAAGTAACAGATACAGAAGGTATGATTATAGCTAACACCCATACCTTTCAAAATTTTGGAGACAGTATTATTAATCAAAAGAATGTGCAGTCTGCTCTTGAGGGAGAAGCCTTTTCAACAATAGAAAAAGGCAATTTAATAGAATTTGCTGTTCGAGCAGGAATACCAGTTTATGGCGAACAAGGAAACATCATAGGTGTTATTTCCCTTGGATATAGTCTTGACAATTTGGCGTTTTTAGATGAGTTAAAATCAACTTATAAAACTGAACTTACATTGTTTTTAGGAGATGAAAGGTATAATACCACCATTGAAATGGATGGAAAAAGAATATTAGGTACAAAACTTGATGGTAAAATAGCAGAAAGAGTATTAACAAAAAATGAGGAGTATTCTGGAGATGCAGATATTCTTGGGGCAGAGTATGTGGCAGCTTATAAGCCCCTAGTAGATGGAAATAATCAGACAATAGGTGTTATTTTTGCAGGACAGAAATATGATGAAGTTTTAGCAATAAAAAATAAAACTATATTATATATTTCCATAGCTACAACTGTATTAGAAATTTTATTATTGGTTTTTGTGGGCTTTTTTGTAAGTAAAGTTATAACAAAGCCATTAAAAAAGCTTGTAGAGGTTTCAAATACATTAGCAGATGGGGATGTGGATATTTCAATTGAATCTTCTTCAAAGGATGAAATAGGAGAACTTACCGATTCTTTTAGCAAGATGATAGATAATATAAAGCATCAGGCTAATGTGGCTGAAAAAATAGCAAAGGGAGATTTAAATGTAAATACAAAACCAAAGTCAGAAAAAGATATTCTTTCAAACAGCATGCTGCTTGTTGCTGATACCCTTTCTAATTTGGTTAAAGAAACTGAAATGCTGACAAGTTCAGCTATAGAAGGGAATCTTAGTACAAGAGGCAATATAGAAAAATTTAGCGGTGTTTACAAAGAGGTAATTGAAGGTGTAAACAATACTTTAGATGCTGTGTTAGAACCAGTAGAAGAAGCATCTGAGGTGCTTAAGAAACTTTCAGAAGGCTCTTTAAAAGTATATGTAAGAGGAAATTATAAGGGAGAGCATGCTATAATTAAAAATTCCCTAAACAAGACAGTGAAAATATTGTCTGATTATATTAATGAAATAACTCATGTGTTAACAGAATTGTCAAAGGGAAATTTAAATATATCCATTACAGGAGATTACAAGGGAGAGTTTGTGAAAATAAAAGATTCTTTAAACTTAATTGTAGAGTCTTTTAATACAATTCTACATGAAATTAATGTTGCGGCAGAACAAGTTGCATTAGGAGCAAAGCAAGTATCTGAAACAAGTATGTCTTTATCAGAAGGTACAACGGAACAGGCAAGTTCTATAGAAGAGGTTAGTTCATTTATGGGAGAAGTTTCTGAACAAACTAAGCAAAATGCTGTTAGTGCAAATCAAGCAAATGAATTGGCTTTGACTGCAAAAAATACTGCTGTTGAAGGAAATGAAAAAATGAGTGAAATGCTTCAGGCAATGAATGAAATAAATGAGGCATCAGGTAATATATCAAAAATAATAAAGGTTATAGATGAAATTGCATTTCAGACTAATATTTTAGCTTTGAATGCGGCAGTGGAGGCGGCCAGGGCTGGTCAATACGGTAAAGGTTTTGCAGTGGTGGCAGAAGAAGTTAGAAATCTTGCAGGAAAAAGCTCTGATGCTGCTAAAGAAACCTCTGCACTTATTGCAGGCTCTATTGAAAAAGTGGATTCTGGTACTAAAATTGCAAATAAAACTGCAGAAGCGTTGGACAGAATTGTTGAGGATATAGATGAAGTATTTAATTATGCAAAAAACATAGCAGAATCATCTAATCAACAAGCTACAGCTATATCCCAGATTAATGAAAGTATAAATCAAGTTTCCCAGGTAATTCAAACAAATTCTGCAATTTCACAAGAAGCAGCAGCAGCTAGTGAAGAACTTTCAAGTCATGCCCAGGTAATGAAAGAATTAGTAGAAAGATTTGAAGCAAAGTCTGTCGAGTTAAAAAAATCAAATAATAAAGAATTAACTCCTGAAATAATACAGATGTTAGAACAATTAACTGAAGAAAATAAAAGGTCCAATACAGACAGTAAAAAAAATGACGGATTTAAAAATGATTTTGAAAAGTATTAATAAAATTTTTTAAAAAAAATATAAAGGTTAAAATTTTTAATATAATTATAAAATTTTTAAAAAAAATAATAAAGTTTTTTAAAAAATCTTTACAGATTCTAAAGATTTATGATATAATCCTATCTTTGACACTTGTGAGACAATAAAACTCTGGTAAACCTAGTGATACAGGCATTCCAGAGTTTTTGTGTTTTTTAGAAAGTGCGTAATATTTAATTCTTTTT
>JAAYTS010000220.1 GCA_012517995.1 Clostridium sp. | reverse complement strand
CAGTTTCGTATATTTTATCAGCTTTTGCCATTGTGTTAACCACCATTCTATAAAATGCTTATGGTTAACATAATACAATAAATTGTGTGGTTGTTGTATGGATATTTTTACCTTGCAATACCTTTATCGTAATCTATATAAATCTACTGAATATACATTCTCTTCAATCTCATTTAATGTCCTAGGCAATGCATCCCAATCTCCATTCACTCCTACAAAAAAATTTTCATTAATATCTAATGACTCTAGTTTTACCTGCAACAGATCCCTGCAATTAGCAGGTGAAAGCTGATATGTTGGTTTTTCTCCTCTGATTGTTGTAATAAATTCCTTAGATGAATAAATTTTATATGTTTCATTTCCTTTTACCAAATCAACATCTACATAAACCTTTTCAAATGAATCTGTAGGTAAATTAAAATCACTTAATTTATACCAATTGTTGTCTTTTGATCCTCCTATTACATAAGCTTTAGAAAAGCCTCCCATATAATGTTTGCGGGCAATAATTACAGGGTGAAACTGATTAATATTTGTATCATAAATTATGGCTGTGTCTTGTTCTGTGTTTGATATATCTGATGTGTTTACTTCTTTTTCTAGTATGGCAACTTTTTTGTATTGGTTTGCTTCATATTCCATTGACGGGAACTCATTAGTACTATACACCCTCCCAAATCCTATCCTGTTTTCACTGTCTATATCAACGGCTCTTATCCATACTTCACCTTCTGCACTTTCAATTACTGCCTTAGTTCCAAAATCATTATCCTTGAAATTCCTAATATAAATTCTGTAAGTCCCTTTTGAAAAAATTGTGTCTTCTTTTAAGCTTTGAATCAGTCTTTTTTCAATATCTTCAATTATCTTTTTTCTTGTATCTGTAGTAATAGGATATTCAGGCTCAGTTGCCTTATCAAATTTTACTACTGCCTTTTTGTCGAATTTATATCCCTTCGAGTCCAATTGTTTTTTTACTTTATTTATGTCTGCATCTATTATATAATTTGACATTTCATTTGAAAATTCATTGTTAATGGATAAAAATTCAATAGCAATGCATACCTCATCATCTGCAATTTTTATTGGCTTATCTATTAATATATGTACACTGTTACCGGAGTTTTTGAAAATTTCTATAGATACTTCTTGACTTTCTAAATTTTTAAACCTTGAAAAATCACCCTTGTACCAAATATCATCATTTATTGCTGTAGTAACATGTTTAGTTATAGCTACAAGCTCATTATCACGCTGGCTGGGTATCTCTGTAGGATCACTCTGGTTGATACTGAAATACCATATGTACCTTGTGTACCATTTGTACTATTTATATCTTTTGAACATGATGTAGCCATAATCAAAGCAATAGAAAATACAAATACAACAAATATTTTATAAACCTTTGTATTCATAATCCACCTCTTTTAATAATATAAATTTTACCACTATCAAAAACATATTTTAAGATCTAAAGTTATCTTCTCCATATCCATGTTTTATTTTTACACTTAATCAGTAATTATTCTCTTGCAAAGTTAAAAAAAGTATTTCCTCCAAACATCTGAACATCCTTTATTTTAGCCAATAGTAGCCTCCTTTTCCTGTAAACACTTTAACCTCATAATGCCCATTAACAAATCTAACATAATTTTCATTGAATCTAGGTACAAACCAACTTGATGTATAAAAAAATTGTGTTGAACCTATTTTATTTGGAATATCCTTTGTTCTTCCATCGAGGATTAACTTAGCAATATAAACAGCTTTCTTCCATTCATCTGATGATACATTCGGTTCTCTAGCTAACTTTGTTTTGTCTAATGCACCTGTAACAGCCTCAAATTGACCTGGAGCTAAAGCAACATTCTTATAGTCACTTCCCCAACTATCGCTATTCTTCCTATTTATTAATACCCATGCTACGGATTCTTGCCTATAATCACCTGCACCACTACAACATTCACCATAAATTGTTCTTGCCAGTACATCAAGCTCACTAAGGTTTTTAAGTTCTTCAACAGTTGAAACCGATATACATAAACCTGAAACATCAACATTTTGATACTCCTTACTTGTGATACTTGGCTCTGTAGTAGGGCTGTTACTTAGCACTTTTAAGTATCTCGACCCGGTTGGATCAACCAAATCACGGCGTCTTTGATATTTTGCGCCACTTACATAATCAAAAGTTGTATTAGAGCGTTCTGTCAAAAACCCAGACAAATCATTCCCATTTTTGTCTACCCCTTTGTACACCTCAAAATGTAACATGCTACTTCCGGTCTCAGTATTAGGTATAATTATACCAATTGCATCTCCCTGATTTAGCCTTGTTCCTACTGTAATATTTTGATCTGGTAATATTTCAGTGTATCTAACCCATGTACCATCATCATTTTCGACATCTACAGCTTGAGTACCTGCATAAAAATTTCTATCTATATATCTAACTATTCCATTTGTTACTGCTACCACTTCTCTTCCGGGTTCAGCTACGTAGTCAATTCCTGCATGAGCTCTGGTACCTCCTTCACTAGATGCCCCAAACTCCCTACCTTCTTTTTCTAAATCCATCGTACAACTACCTTTTAAAGGACTAATCCATGAATTTACTTTGTCTATCCAAAAATCATCAATATATCCTCCTGACTGTATCCATTTTTCATAAAGAAGGTTATACGTCTTCTTGTCTAAAAATAACGCTTCGGGTAAATTATTGTCTTTTTAATAAAGAATTAACATTAATAGACATGTATGACATATTTTCT
>JAAYTS010000040.1 GCA_012517995.1 Clostridium sp. | reverse complement strand
TCGGTTCAGGATTTTGCCTCCAGCTTCCTTCAGATTCCACGTCGCCGTGGACACCCTTGCTCTTGGCTAACGGTTCCTACTACCAAGCCCGTAGTGGACTTTCACCACCAAGTTGTTGCCCATGCTGGGCACACACATAAATACCCTGCTTGTATAATGCAAACAGGGTACTTGTATTTTAAATTATTATCTGAGTATCCTTTTTGGAATATAAGGTTTTAAAGAATCTAGTATTCTTCTATCTGGCTCAAAATACACCAAAGTTTTATTTCCATTATAATTAGCTGTAAAAAAATACACTTCTTTTGAATCCATTGAAGTAACTGCCTTTATTTTTTGCGGGATATTCTTTATCTCATCAGTATATTTTTCGCTGTCTAACTTTCCAAAGGCCTCAAAATCCCTGCAGCTTGCACTAAATACTCTTTTTCTTTTCCTTTGGGCTATTATTTTATCAATATCAAGTTCCCCATTGGTAAAAGCGTACTCATACTCTATTTTTCTTAATGAAATAAGGTAATATACCAGGTATCCCAATACTATTAACAGTATAGTAGATATGGGACTAATACCTAAAAATAACACTATAGCCAGCGCTACAAACAGTGAACCAAAAAATATAGAGAATATAATCATATAATCAAAAATAGTTTTCTTCCTTTCCACAATCCTTTCAATAAATATATCCATCATTTTCCCCCTAATTTTCAAAATAACATAATATCATTTTATACTTTTTAGTTAATATGTGCAATACCCTATAAGGGTAAGGAATTATATAACAAAAAAAAAGAAATCCTCTGAGCCAGAAAAACACGGCTTCTGTGCCCAAAAGATTTCTCTTTTAAAACCCTCTACTTAAAGCTGAATTAGTACATTCCGCCCATTCCGCCGCCTGGCATTCCGCCTACTGGAGCTGCTTCTTTTTCAGGTAATTCCGCAACTACACCTTCAGTAGTAAGAACCATTGCAGCAATGGATGCAGCATTTTGCAGTGCAGATCTTGTAACTTTTGCAGGGTCAACTATACCTTCTTCAATCATTTTAACGTATTTATCACTTAATACATCAAATCCTATACCTTGCTCACTAGCTTTAACCTTTTCAACTATAACTGAACCTTCTAGACCTGCATTTTCAGCAATTTGTCTAACAGGCTCTTCTAATGCTCTTAAAACTATTTGAACTCCTGTTTTTTCGTCTCCTGAAGTAGCTTCTAAAAGTTTTTCCACTTTAGGTACAACATTTATCAGAGCTGTTCCTCCGCCTGATACTATACCTTCTTCAACAGCTGCTCTAGTTGCTGCAAGTGCGTCTTCAATTCTTAATTTCTTTTCTTTCATTTCAGTTTCTGTTGCAGCACCTACTTGTATAACTGCTACACCACCTGAAAGCTTAGCAAGTCTTTCTTGTAATTTTTCTTTGTCAAATTCTGAAGTAGTGTCTTCTATTTGTGCTTTTATTGAAGCAATTCTCTTTTGAATTTCTTCTTGCTTTCCAGCACCATCAACAATTATAGTATTTTCTTTTTCTACTTTTACTTGTCTTGCTCTTCCTAGCTGTTCAATTTTTGCATCTTTTAAGTCAAAACCTAATTCTTCAGTAATTACTTGACCACCAGTTAGAATTGCAATGTCTTCTAACATAGCTTTTCTTCTATCTCCAAAGCCAGGTGCTTTTACTGCAACACATGTAAATGTTCCTCTTAATTTGTTAACCACCAAAGTAGCTAAAGCTTCTCCTTCAACATCTTCTGCAATTATAACAAGCTTTTTACCTTGCTGTACTATTTGTTCTAGCATAGGAAGAATGTCTTGTACATTGGTAAGCTTTTTATCTGTAATTAAAATATATGGGTCGTCTAAAACTGCTTCCATCTTTTCAGTATCTGTTACCATGTAAGGAGATACATATCCTCTGTCAAACTGCATACCTTCAACAACTTCTAAGTTTGTTCCCATTGTTTTTGATTCTTCTACAGTGATAACACCATCATTTGTAACTTTCTCCATAGCATCAGCTATTAAGTTTCCAATAACATTGTCATTAGCAGAAATTGAAGCAACTCTTGTTATATCTTCTTTTCCTTTTACATTCTGGCTAATTTCTTTTATTCCTTCAACAGCTGCATCTACAGCTTTTTCAATTCCTTTTTTTAGTATCATTGGATTTGCACCAGCAGCTACATTTTTAAGACCTTCTCTTATTATAGCCTGTGCTAGAAGTGTTGCTGTAGTAGTACCATCACCAGCTACATCATTAGTTTTTGTTGCAACTTCTTTAACTAGCTGAGCACCCATATTTTCAAATTCATCTTCTAATTCTATTTCCTTTGCAATTGTAACTCCGTCATTTGTAATTAGAGGAGTACCAAATTTTTTATCTAATACAACATTTCTTCCCTTAGGTCCAAGTGTAACTTTTACAGTATCTGCTAATTTATTTACACCGTTTTCCAATGCTCTTCTTGCATCTTCACTAAATTTAATTTCCTTTGCCATAAATAAACCCTCCTTAAGTATACTTTCTTAAAATCACTATTTACAACCGTTTTACAAAAATAAGTACATTTTTATTATTCTACTATCGCTAAAATATCTCCCTGCTTTAAAATTGTATACTCCTGATTATCAAATTTAACTTCTGTTCCTGAATACTTGCTTATAATAACTTTGTCTCCAACTTTTACTTCCATTTTAACTTCTTTTCCATCTTGTACTGTACCTGGACCAACAGCTACAACTTCAGCAATTTGTGGTTTTTCTTTTGCTGTTCCTGGTAAAACTATACCACTTTTTGTAGTCTCTTCGCTTTCCACCATTTTAACAACAACTCTGTCTGCTAACGGCTTAATGTTCATAATATTACCTCCTCTTGTACTTATAATTTCATATTTTGAAATATATAAATGTCTTTTTGTTAGCACTCACTTTAAGTGAGTGCTAATTGCAAATATAATATTATTATATTCTGCATTTTTTAATCAAACGTGTATTTTTCTCATATTTCATTGTTTTAGGAGGTTATGAAAATATATCTTGACTATTCTCTTGATTTTATCATTTTCCTTCATTTTCTCTAACTTCGGTATTTCTAGGAAGTATAACTTTAAATAGGTTTTGAGAACCTATATTTATAAATTTGACTTTTCCTATGCCTGAAAAAGAGCTCTTTACTCTTGTCATTCCTATACCAGACCTCATAAATCTTTTTTTATGATCTAGCATTAAAAGTCTTTGGTATAACCATGAATTCCGCCTATAAGGATTATTTCCTTTGGTAAACTGATAGATACTGTTGTCTGATATAAGTGCACCTGGATTGGTAATTTCAATAAATTTAGACGTAATATTTATTGTAATACCTCTTGAATCATCTAAATAATCCCTGTGAACAAGAGCATTTGCAATTACTTCTTCTAGTGCTTCAAAAGGATAATTTTTATCTTTTATCACACCTTTTAAAAAATCTGATATGTTATCTAACATACTTAAAATATTTCCATGAAAAAGATCAATTTTATCATCATGCATTACCTTTGCATAAACTTGGGGAAGGTATAAAAAGGGGT
>JAAYTS010000219.1 GCA_012517995.1 Clostridium sp. | reverse complement strand
TTTTGATAAAATATACATTAATAACACATAAATATTATGGAAAGGAAGGAGATGAAAAGCAGAGAATGTCATACAAAGTTACTGTGGGAAATGCTGTTTTAGAAAAATGTATTGAAAGTGTTCAGTTTAATGTTTCTACTCTAAGTGATTACATATTTACTTCTAGATGTAATAATAAAAATTTAATAAAAGTAACAGGAAATATTGATACTGAAGAAAGTACTGTTGTACTCTGTGAATGGGCATTACTCCCTGCAACTAATCCTGAGTGTTATAAAGAAATAACTATAGAGCATTATAAAGAAGAAAAATTGCTGATACAAAATATTAAAATGTGTGATATAATTACAATAGGAGGAGTTAATATGAATAGTAAAAAAATAAAAAAAATTCTACATCTTCGATTAGACTTGGTTTCTTGCTAATAGACCCAATTGTTTTATTAGCTGTTGTATTAGGAACATTGTTTTTATTAAATGAATATAAAATTCTTAATTTATATGTTGGTGGAAATAGTCTTTTAATTTATATAGGGTGTGTGTTAGGTTATATTGTTATTAGTGGAATAATAGGAGTTATTGGTTTTGTAAAATCATTAACTACAAATGATACAAAAGCAACTAAACAAAAAAATATGAAAGGTCTAATAATTGAAAAAATTGTAGTTTATACATTAGGTTTTATTTTTTGTTTAGTCGTTGGATTAAATCAAGGTGAAAAATCATTAAATATTGAAAATGAATTTTTAAGAGAAATTGATAATATAGTAATTGAAAACAATTATATAAAAACAGATTGTTTAACTTGTGATTTACAATATATTAAAGATAACAATAGCATAAAATATGAATATAATACATATACTGAAGAAGTTAAAATTAAAACTTTAAATGTAGAATTAAATTTAAGTTATACAGACAACTTGAATGATGAATTATTATTTTTAAGTAAATTATATAAAGATGATATTACAATTTATAGCAACGAAATTAATAAGATGATTAATGAATTTAAACTTAATGGAACGGAACAAATGTTTCAAGATTTAAATAGTGATAGACAATTAACTTTAAGAATAAATAAAACTACATCAGTTGGAAAAGATTATCAATTTTATTATTCAATAATGGCTTTTAATCATTAAAAAAAGAGAGTGTCAACACAATTTTGTGTATTAGCACTCTTTTAATTTGAAAATTTATTTATAATTCATCATCTTCTAAAAACACACCAGGAACTGCCAAATAAAGATATCTAATGTTGGAATTAGGCTTTTGTGTTAAATCTATTTTTTCGTAATTCTCAACAAAAACCTCACACAATAAATTTGCTATTGTTTTTTCATCTCTTCATCTTCAATGTATAGGAAATTAAAATAATTATATAATTGTTCTATATCTTCAAAACTATTTCCATCAAAAATAGAATTGTGAAAAGTCATTGAACCTTGTTCGTGAATATATTTTAAAAATAAATCTATAGTTCTTTGTGTAATTAACTTAACATTTTCATCCATAGAAGATAAATCAAAAACTATTTCTTTTTTGCTTTCTAAAATAGGAATAATATACTCGTTTAAATATTGCATGGATAAGACGGTAAGGATATATACAACAAGACCTGACACCATATATGGTGTGACCTACATGGTTATAGCTCCAGAGCATCCCATAGTAAAGGAATTGATTAAGGGAACGGAACAGGAAGAAGCCTGTACGGAATTTATAAACAAGATGTCCTTACTCAATGAACTTGACAGAACATCCAATGAGGTAGAAAAGGAAGGGGTCTTTACGGGAAGGTATGTCATAAATCCTCTGAACAATGACCGGGTTCCCCTTTATCTTGCGAATTATGTTCTTGCTGAGTATGGTACCGGGGTTGTAATGGCTGTTCCGTCGCATGACCAGAGAGACTTTGAGTTTTCAAAGAAGTATGGTTTACCGATTAAGGTTGTAATTTTGCCGGAGGGTCAGCAAATTGATGCTTCAAAGATGTCGGAAGCCTTTGTAGATATTGGATATCTTACAAATTCAGATAAGTTCGATGGTGTCAGAAGCGACGAGGCTATCGGTAAGATAATTGAATATATTGAACAGATGGGTTACGGTGAAAGAAAGATAAACTTCAGGTTAAGAGACTGGTTGATTTCAAGACAGAGGTACTGGGGAGCACCAATACCTATTATATACTGTGATGACTGTGGTGCGGTGCCTGTACCGGAAGATGAACTTCCCGTTATTTTACCGACGGATGTTAAATTTACGGGTCTAGGACAGTCTCCGCTTTCAACAAGTGAGACTTTTGCTGCTGCCCAATGTCCTAAATGCGGGAAGATGGGTAAACGTGAAATAGATACAATGGACACTTTTGTGTGTTCATCATGGTACTACTTAAGGTATTGCGACCCATGCAATGCTAAAGAGCCTTTTGATAAGGGAAGCATAGAGTATTGGATGCCTGTGGATCAGTATATCGGCGGTGTAGAGCATGCAATTCTGCACCTTCTGTATTCAAGATTTTTCATGAAGGCCCTTTATGATATGGGACACGTTGCGTATGATGAACCCTTCAAAAATCTTCTAACTCAAGGAATGGTGCTTAAGGATGGGGCTAAGATGTCGAAGTCTTTAGGCAATGTTGTGAGCCCAGAAGAAATAATTGAAAAATACGGTGCTGACACTGCAAGGCTGTTTATTCTGTTTGCATCTCCACCGGAAAAGGATCTGTAATGGAGCGATCAGGGAGTTGAGGGTTGCTATAGGTTTATAAACAGGGTCTGGAGAATAATTGGTGATTTTATAGATGTGATAAGGGAAGACCAGGCTATCGATACCTCCAAATTTACCGGTGAGGATAAGGAACTCTGGTTTATGGTCAATAACACCGTTAAGAGGGTAACGGATGATGTTGGACAAAGGTTTAACTTTAACACTGCGATAAGTGCAATTATGGAACTGGTTAACTCATTATATTACTACAAAGACAAAGTAGCTGATGAAAGCAAGAACAGTGCACTGTTAAAGGTAGCAATTGAGAATATGATAATAATGCTGGCACCCTTTATTCCTCATGCGGCAGAAGAATTGTGGGAACTGGCAGGCAAGGAAGGCAGTGTTCATGATCAGAGTTGGTCGAAATACGATTCCGATGCACTCGTAAAAGACGAAATTGAAATCGTGCTTCAGATCAACGGAAAGGTAAGGGATAAGCTTGTTATTCCATCCAACCTGACTAGAGAGCAGGTGGAGGAGCAGGCATTAAAAAATGAAAAGATAAAGGCTGAAACCCAGGGTAAAAATGTGGTGAAGGTTATCACAGTGCCTGGCAAGCTTGTTAATATCGTGGTGAAATAAAATAACTGTTGGTATATATTTACTCAGTTCAAAATTGCCTGTACCTATGGCTGTTACGGTTTTCAATGTAATAGCATCAAGGTACAGGCTTTCTGTTTTTTGGGGGGGGTTAAAATTTCACCATAAATATTCACAAGATAGTTTTTGATTTGAAGACCTCCGAACAAAAAACCTCAAAAAACTTGTTTACAATAATGGCAATTATATGTATAATATAAAATGTAAACAAAATACAGGTTGACATAATTAATACAAAACAGGCACGATGTACAACACAAACTAAAACTTAATGGGGGTAGATGTTGGATGAAAAGATTTATTTCAGTAGTTGTAGCAATTATTTTAGTACTTCAGGTAGTATCGGTTTCTACTTTTGCAGCACCATTAGATGACGGCAAATTCAAGCCTGCCATTGACATGAAGGAACAAATTGAAAAGAAGGAAATGAGTGGAGAAGAGCTCCAAAAGATTTACGCCGAATTTAAGGAAAAGGTTGAAAGTGATGTAAAAGTTCAAAAAGAACTAGTTTACAAAAAAAGGAAGGAAGAAGAACAGCTTAAGGAAAAGGTTAAAAAGGATTATGCGAAGGAATTAGAAATAATATCTGCTTTGTCAAAGGAAGAAGATATTTCAGAAAAGATGGTAACACAAACGAGGGAGCTTATAAATGCACCCTATGACCTTGATGCAGAAGTTATGGATGCACAGGTAAGTGGTAAACATGTTATCCTTACATGGATGCCGTCAGATGGAGCGGATGGATACAAGATATATCAACAAGAAGAGGGAGCTGAAGAACCAGAAGAATTAGGAACAAGTACAACAGAGAGATTTGAATTTGATATTGAAAGCGAGGGTGAGTATAATTATACTGTAAAAGCATATAAGGGCTCGCAGGAATCGGAAAGCAGT
>JAAYTS010000249.1 GCA_012517995.1 Clostridium sp. | reverse complement strand
TGAAACACGACAGTAAGCAGCCACTCGTATTTTGGGTTTGCTCTCACTAGTTTTATTATTTCCGACTCGTTTAATTGCCGGAATCACTGTGACATTTCTACTCACTGCCACTTGTTACACCTCACTTTCTATCAAACTGTAGGCATATTCCGCCTGCTTGTATGGGTCTTCATATTTTTGCACCAGAGGTTTTGCTTTGAACTTTACAGGGTAATCCGTTTTCGGTTCATCTTTAGGTTCCCTTATCCTCCCGAGCTTTTCTGCTCGTTTTCGTTTTTCTTCTCTGGCTTTTTCAAATGTCTCCTCATCAATAATGGGAGGGTAAAATTCATCGCCTAGGTAGTGCTTGTTCTGCAACATCTTACCTGCTGTGGCATGATAACAATCTATCCCAGCTTTTTTAGCAGCTTCCTTCAAAGAAAGGCCTGCCAAGTATCCGGAAAATAATTCTTTTACCTGCTCAGAAGTCTTTTCATCCACAACAGCTTTTCCATCTTCAATTCTATATCCATAGGGTGTGTGACCCATCTAATTCACCAACCTTTCCTTCAATGTGATTCCACATTTTAATTCAAAACCTACTTCCTCCCGTGAAAAGACAATAATCCTCTCTACGTAATCTTCAAACAACTCATCCTCATAAGCTGTGAGCATTTTGGACTTAGTGGCAAACTTAAGCAGACGGTCAACTTCATCTACTTTAGCAAAATTGCCATTGACGGAACGAGTAAGTTGATCCTTTTCGGCAAGAAGCCTTTCTCTTTCTGCCTCCAGTGCATTCTTTTCTTTATTAAACAGAGCAGGTTCCAGATATCCTTTGGCCATTAAACCTGTCAGTACTTGGCTCTGCTCCATGTTGTTTTCAATTTTAGTTTCCAACTCTTCAATTCTACGAAAACTCGCTGCATTGTTTTGGTTACGTAACCCATGAAAAAGTGGTCTTAATATAAACTTCTGACCGAATATGAGTTTATTCATCATCGTAACAAATGCAGTCTTTATATCTTCATCTCGAATGAACTGCATGGAACATTCCGTTATATTGCTGATATGCTTACTGCAGCACCAAGCAATGTATTTTCTTGTACCAGATGAATGAATCCGTCTTTTAAAGGTACTGCCACATTCCGAGCAGATAATTTTGCTAGAAAAGGAATATCGGTTTAGATATTTACTGTTGCGTTTTTCGATTCCTTTTTCCTTGGCTCTCTGATTGAGAATGGCATCTACAGCTTCAAAATCTTCAGGGCTGATAATTGCCTCATGGTGGTTTTCTACTAGATACATATTTTTTTCACCATAATTGGTGTGCCTGTTAAAATGGCTATCAGTATAAGTCTTTTGCAAAATAACATCGCCAGTATATTTTTCATTGGTCAGAATCCCTCTAATCGTAGTAGCTGTCCAACGACCACCTCTTTTTGAAGGGATACCCTTTTGATTAAGATCATTTGCAACTTTCTGTGTGCCTTTGCCCGATAATACCTCTGCAAAAATATACTTCACAATTTCAGCTTGCTTGGGGTTTATTATCATCTGACCGTCAATGTTGTCATAACCATATGGTGGGTATGAAATCTTAAAAGTTCCGTTCTGAAATCTCTTTTGAATTGCCCACTTGTTATTTTCTGAAATGGAGATTGACTCACTTTCTGCAAGCCCGCTTAATATAGAAAGCATCAACTCACTTTCCATTGATTGGGTATTGATATTTTCTTTTTCGAAATAGATATAAATCCC
>JAAYTS010000039.1 GCA_012517995.1 Clostridium sp. | reverse complement strand
ATATTTTACAGTGAGAAATATGACAAAAGGGCAAAAGCAGAACGTGCAGCAGTTATTGCAAAAGCACAGGATCTTATATCTCATCCCGGCAAATATTCAAGAAGCACCTCCTTCGGTGCGGCGGGCTATATCAAAGGGATTATCGTTCTAGTGCCTAGTCTATCTTTAATGCTATTTTATATAATCATAAACATTCTTTCCTCGCTTAAACCGATAAAAGTAGTATCTTTATATCTATTTTGCCAAATCACAGCATTATCAATTTCCTGTATATCTTCTGGGCTTATTTCATCTATATTAAGGGTTTTTTTGTTAGGCTGAAAAGCAGAACAAATCTGTTCCACTCCACCGTTTGCGCAAATCAGCTATTTATTTTGCTGAAGTCTCGGTTGTTTTAAAAAACGCCGTTTACAAAAACAAATCTACCTTTTCAAATTACTCAATAATCAATAGGCTTAGCTGCTTTATATAAACAGCATTTTGATTTTTTCATTTGCCGCTTTTAAAAACTCCTGTGCTGAAATATCAGAATACATTTCTGAAAACTCGTTAGTTACTTCAAGCGTAACAGCACCGCGGTATGTTGTTTTCTTTATCTTTCTTACTACTATGTCCCAGTTTATTGTGCCCTCGCCCGGAATTCTGTGTTGATCACCGGTTCCATCGTTATCATGCAAATGTAAAGCCATAAGCTTATTGCCATACATGCTTAATAAATCTGTACCTTTTGAGTAACAGTTTTCATGCCCACTATCATAACAAAATCCAAGCCTGCCGGATTGAATATTTTGAAATACGAATTGCAGGTATTCAGGCCTTTTTAAGTTTTCCAGCGCTATGTTCACATCTCGCTAACCCAGGCAAAAAATTCTTATCACCTACATAATCTGCATATTCATCTCCCCACCAAAAAAGCACGCTATTAAACCCAGCTTCCCTTATTAACTTAAATCTCTCTTCATTATCTATACGGTATCCGAACCAATCATGTATACCTGTCTTAACCATAATTAACACCTCTCTGTTTTCAAAATGCCTATCTAAATTTAACTCCGATAATTTTTTTAATGTGCCGTATCACAAAAATTAACTACTTTATTGTATTTTTTGCATCTATTTATAATTGCTCGCAATGGTGCATTCTCTTCCATTAAGCCGTGCCAGCGGTCACTAATAATTCTCTTTTCTATATTAGTTAATTGTTTTTCAAAAGGTAAAAATTGATAAAACTTACCTGCATCAACTTCTCCCCAGTGACTGTACTCTACTGTTTCATTCTCAGATATTGGATAATATTCAGGTAAAGAAACAACACTTATATTGCAGTCAATATTTCTTAATAAATGGCATACATAGTAAAATCCACAGGCAGAATAAGGAGCGCTGCTTTTCCATATTCGTATTGGTATGCCATCCTTTGCAGCAGACAACAGCTTCTCCATATCCTTGCGTTGATCCTGGAAAAACTGTTCTTGCTCCTTATTGTCAAAACCAAATCTTCCCCACACTTTTCGGAAAACATTTTGACGCTCATTTCCGTCAATTTCACCCGAAATATCTCCAATATCAAGTAAAAAGCCTATATTGACAATATCTTGGTGGTTTCCCCCAACTGCTTTTTCTTCAAAATGTTTCTCTGATTCAGCTTTGGTTGGTTTTTTTTCAATATAGCCAACAACTTCACCAGGCATATTTTTTATGTTATATTTTTTTGCTGCTTTAATTAAACCTTTCTCACTGTCACTAAATAAAACTTCAAGCATAGTTTCACCTTCTATTGAAAATACCTGCATATATTCTTTCTTCATTTTGGGAGAAGTAACAGTAATACCATCCCCTAGTCATTGTCACATCTCGTACCAGTTGTCTTATCTATAAGTCCATTTTTTTGCAGTTGCAAATAGACGTTAACCATAAGAACTGTCCCT
>JAAYTS010000308.1 GCA_012517995.1 Clostridium sp. | reverse complement strand
TCATGTTTTTCGCCTGGTGGGTTTCATACCCATATCTGCTAAAACCCTTGATATAAGGGTTTTCAGCTCTCTCAATCTTTTACTCTTGTGTAAGCGTCAAATACATTCTGACGTGAATTACAATAAGTCGGGCTCATCCACGCCAAGTATATCACAAAGAGCATTATTAACTGCTATCCTGAAATCATCATCCGATATGTCGTTGGCTTGAGCATATTCGACGGTATCATCAATAGTGCTGGCGAATTTCCGCGCTAAAAGTACATTCTCCCTTTCCATCATTGGAAAATGCTCAATAACATAACCTGAATAATCTAGTTCAAAATGATCCCTCGATATCTTTCCGTCAGCGAAATCAGAGACAAAGTCTATCATAAACGCTGTATGTTTCCCAACCTTCATTAATCTTCCTCCCAGGCATATTTTTCAGGTTTTGTTTCCTTGGGCTCCGGTATAATTACCTTCTGGGGTAATGCTGCACTACCGGGAAGCAAATCATCAATTGTGGAGGCATAGCCAGGTTTACCAAGGTTAGGGGCATTAGTGAAAATCCACGCCAAATATTCAAATGGATTCAGGCCGTTTTCCCTGGCGGTCACAACAAGACTATAATATACTGCGCTGGCTCTCGCACCGTTTGGCGTGTTGTTGAAAAGCCAGTTCTTACGCCCGATAACAAAAGGCTTAATGCTACGCTCCGCCCGGTTATTCGATATTTCCAGACGCCCATCCAGTAAATATCGTTCAAGATATTTGCGCTGGGATTGCGCATAATACGCTGCTTTGCCAAGAAGGGTATTGGGCAGGGCATTCAAGTGTTCAATCCAGTTGTAAAATTCATCTATCAGCGGCCTAGACAGCCTTTCACGCTCTTTAAGCCGATTTTCAGGGGTCAACAAAGCGAACTGTTTCTCGAAATAGAACAGTCTGTCGCAATAGCTGACTCCTCTTGCTGCATTGGAATCCGCTTGCTTGTCCTTTGGCAGGGTTTTCAGCGCATCAAAAAATTTTCGTCGCAGGTGGCTCCAGCAACCAACAACTATAATTTTTTCGGGCAGTTTGTGATACCCGCTATATCCGTCCGCGTGAAGATATCCTTTGAAATCTTTTAAAAACGTTTGCGGATGTATAGGCTTTCTATCGGGTTGATAGTCATAAAGTACGATCTGCTGTTTGGCCTCTCCGCTGGTGCGGTACAACCACATGTAACTCTTTGACTGTGCCGCTTTCCCAGGTTCTTTCAATACCTGAATAGTCGTCTCATCTGCATGAAGTACTTCGTGCTTACATAATCTACGCTTCAGCTCTTCATATATCGGTTCTAGCCAGGCCTCACTGGCTTTGATCAGCCAATTTGACATAGTCTGCCGGGAAAGCAGAATGCCATTTTGTTTCCACTCCTGCTCCTGTCGGTACAGTGGCGATGCCATCATAAATTTCTGCACTGCTATATGGGCAATTGTTTCAGGTGCGGCGAATCCACCTTTTATGACGGGTTCTGGCATATCTGCCTTAACGATAGGAACATGATCGGAAGTCTCTTCACAGTTCCGGCAGGCATAAATATGTTGCACATGACGAGTAATTATGGCTTTGGCAGGTATTATCTTTAGTTCTTCGCGGATTTCTTTTCCCATTGTATGCATATCGCTGCCGCATTCCGGGCATATACACTCTTCAGCCGACAACTGGTGTTCAATTATCTCAATAGGTAATTCCTTGGGCAATTTGTCAGTTGTTAGACGTGTCCGTTTGCGGTAATGGGCTTTTACTTCGGCAATTTTGGGTTCCGGTATGGTCATATCCGCATGTGATTCGGCTTCGTTGAATAAAGACAATTGCAAGCTATCAGTTTTTTCGCTTGATGTCCCAAATTGCTTATGCTTTGCTAGACGAATTTGTGACATTAACCACTCTAACTGTTTCTCTAATTCAGCGATCTTACGATCCTTTTCTTCAATTATACCAAGCAGTTTTTCTGCTGAAATTTCCTGTGTTTCCATAAGAAAATTATACCAGAAAAACTGCTAAAAAGCTAGATCTTATGGGCTTTTAAGCCCTTTTTATGATATCTATTTTAAGAAATTTGCCGCTCTAATACTTCGTTCCTCTTAAGCTTTTTCTCTAGTTTCGCACCTTCTATTAGGTATGATAGTTCTTTGGCATCAAGCACCATAGTAGCGGCATCTCCTTTTGCTGGCCAGCGAAAATGCCCACGTTCCAGGCGCTTGAAATACAGCCAGAATCCATCGCCGTCCCATTCCAGGATTTTTATCCTATCCCGATTCCGGTTGCAAAAGACAAACAGCGCCTCCGAAAACGGATCAAGGGAAAAGCTTTCTTTAACCAGGGTCATTAGGCCGTTAATCGATTTCCTCATATCTGTATATCCACAGCATAGGTATACAGGTTTTTGGCCCCATCTCATTACAGCACCCTCAATACGCGGCAGACTTTTTTTAATAGTTCTGGATCAGTACTTTCATCCACGGTAATACGACATCCGCCCACTTCAATATCCAGCGTGGATTTTACTTTTTGGTCTTGGCCAAGTTGTATCCATCCTTCTGGAATATAGTTAACAGGCTTTTCTAGCTTTGCGAGCTCTGCACATGCTGCCTTACGCAGCTTCCTTTGCCAGTAAAAGAAGGCGTTTCTGCTTATCCCTGTTGACTCACAGAATTCCTTAATGCTTTGCCCGCTATTCTGCTGTTCTTGTATCACTTTCATCCAGTGTAATAATCGGTATTCCGCAGTAACCTTTTGTGTGTCCATACAATCACTCCGTTTTCGTGTTGAATTAGTTGGCCTACTTTTTAAACTTTTTCAACTTTTTCAACCTTGTCATCGTGATTGTACAACTTTTTGTACTGCTAAAGCCACGTCACGATTTATTTGACGCTTACAGTCCAGTTAAGTTTTCATTGTTTCAATCCCCTATACACGGGTCACAAGCAATGAGCAAAATTGATTATAAATATGCGAATGAACTGTTTCAATCCCCTATACACGGGTCACAAGCGGGCAACGCACTTGCTATGGGAGGGTGGTAGAGAAGTTTCAATTCCTCATAGGTACGATAAATCCGCTGTGTCCTGGCCGAGGAGCTGGGGCACCATTTTAGTTTCAATTCCTCATAGGTACGATAAATCCAGATATGCTTATCTTGAGATCCCCAAGAAGAACGGGTTTCAATTCCTCATAGGTACGATAAATCCCCGGGC
>JAAYTS010000250.1 GCA_012517995.1 Clostridium sp. | reverse complement strand
CCTACGATTAATGCAACAATAATTTCGCTCATAGTTGTATCCTCCGTATTTTTGATGTACAATGTTGTTGCCTCGTCTTGTTTATCTCCGTATTCAAGATGGGGTAAACTAAAGCCGGGGGTATGCGGTACTCCCGGCTCTTGCTGTTTTAATTGCCTTTTAATGCGCTTGCTTTTATTATGTCCTCTTTAGCGTCCTCGTAATTGTCGTTGACTATCTTTTTAATCTTCTTAACTTTCTGTGCGTCGGTCATGCGTTTATACTCTGCTGTGCTTATCAACCGTGCTATATCGTTGTAGTTGTCCTGCCCCATATCTCGCTGAAATTGTGTCCGCTGTTCTGCTGATAAAACATATTCAACCTTGTCTGATGAAAACTTTGCCGGTGCAACCTTCGGAAGCATATCAGTGTCCTTAAATGCGTCATATAGCCTTGCAACTTCCAAAGTAACATGGTTGTCTGTAGGTGTTGCAAAATATCCAGGGCTAATAAACTGTTCTAATATACCGCCTTGCCGTTGCTCTTCGCCCCAAACATTCAGCATAGGCTCAAGAGTTTTAGACGCAAACGGAATCCGTGATTTTATCCGCTTCCATTCCTGCTTCATCGGATCGGGGTCGTATGTGCTTCTGCGTATCGGGTCGATTGTTCTCGCCACTTGTCCGGATATTGAAGGTATGAATTGTTCGATATAGGCAACAGGAATGCTGAAAATCTTCTTTGTCGGGCTTCCGCCACTACCGAATATGTCTTTAATATTTTTTAACATGGTCATGTTGAATATAGTGTCACCGCCAGCATATAGCCCCTCAAGTAATGCGTTCGCCAAGCTTTCACCATCCTTACGCTTTGATATGGTTTCCATAATAGCAATACCCATTGCTAACGGCACCGCAAACGGCTGTGCCCAATCGAATGTATAACTGCCGTACGGGGTAATGATTGAGTTTGTCTGCTCTCCTAATTCCCGATATAGCCCCTCGGCTTTTTCACTTCGGCTTCTCTCCACTCTTGCCCATCCGATTTTTTGTAACCACATTCCCAATGCCATTAATGCGGTTCCTGTCAAGCCCTTTGACACATCTTCAATTACTTGCGCTGCGGGTTTTCCTGCTTTTACATCATACAGGGCTTTTAACAAGCCGCCAGGTGAATAATCAATGGCTCTCATTGTAATGTTAGCCGGTGTCTTTGTAAATGGTATAGCACCCTCAACCAATGTCCCGACAACAGGTTTTTGCTTTAACCTGTTCAAGATTGAAGCCATTTCGTTTGTTTCCTTGAATGTTGCTTCAAATGCCCGCCTTGTCGCGTATAATTCCGCTTCCGGCGTAACCTCCGCCAGCCCTCTCGCTTTCATAAACTGCCCTAACGAATTTTTGTAAGCGGCCTCAACAAACGGAATATCGCCTAAATTAAGCCCCTTCATAGTAATGTCATTAAGTGCCTGTAATATGTCTGATTGGAATATCCTCTTGTCAAAACCTAACGCTTTCAGGCTGGCAATGTCATACCGGCTTTCTTGTGTCAGTTTGCTCTTATTAGCGTTCCACGAATCGTTAACTTTCTGAACAAGGTTTTCGTCGCCCCTCCAAAACAAAGCTTTTGTCCTTTGCTCTTTCGGTACAAATACCTTTTCAAGCCCTGTCGCCACAATATCAGACGTCCTTTGCAGCCCTGACATAAGCACGTTTCCGCCAATATTTCGGATATGTGTTTTAGGGTTGAACAACATAGCAACCCTGCGCCATGCGTTGAATTTCTCCATGATGTCTGACGGCAAATCGTTGGCTATTCTTTTACCGATTATTTGCTGTAATTCTTGCAGTTCTGCCTCACTCTCAAGTGGCGTATTCATAATGAGTTCAGTCTCGGTATCGGTTAACTCAATGTCCGTCCACCGCTTGCCATATTGCTTGCGTCCATCTTCATTGAGCTTCTTAATCTGATTTTGCATAGACATTAGCAAACTTGCTGGGTCTGTATCCCTTAATATCCTGAACGCTTGTCCGAATCGTCCGGCTTGTATTGCCTTTTCTGCTGCATGGGCTACAATCTGTCTTGAACCCTTTTTATCGCCCTTCGTCCATGCTTCACGGGCTAACATAACCGCTAATGGTGCCGCTTCGGTATCCATCCTGTCAAGCATTTCATCAAGTTTTGCCCTTGCGGTTTCGTAGCCTTCGGACATAATCTGTTCAGCTCTTGAGAGTGTTTCTATATTAGATTTTTGAGTATAAGATAACGGTTCTTGTTCAAATGAAACCCTTAACCCTTCGGGGCTGTTTATGTCAGTTCTTATATTCCGTGATACGCCCCGTTCTCTTTGTCCTTTCGGTATCTCCGGCTCTCCAAATATCCTTGCCTGTGTTTGCTCTGTCGGTATTTGTACTGTCAATGCCGGTGTTTCAATGCTTGCCGCTGCGTATTCGCCGCCGATGGGTGCAGGTTGTTGATAAATAGGTGTTAACTCCCAATCGCTAATTTCGTTTGGTGGCAACGGGGATTCTGAGAACACATATGTAACTCCGTTTATATTCTCGGTT
>JAAYTS010000218.1 GCA_012517995.1 Clostridium sp. | reverse complement strand
GGACCTTTTGCAAAAATGTATACACCTTCTCTTACATTAATACCTTCCTTTGAAGCGGCATCTTTACAAAGCTGTATAAGTTCTCCATTGTAAGCCTTACTCATATCGGGAAATCTTACTCCAAACTCATTAATATTTTTACCTCTTAATGCAGATGGGGCAAAAAATCCGATATGGTCTTTAATTATCATCAAATCTCCTGGATTAAAATCTTTGTTTATTCCTCCAGCAGCATTTGTAACAATGAGATTGTTTATGCCCATAAATTTAAAAACCCTGACGGCAAACACAACTTTTGAAACATCATATCCTTCGTAGTAATGAAAACGTCCTTTCATAGCAAGTATGTATTTATCTCCAAGCTTGCCAAATACCAACTTCCCTTCATGACCTTCAACAGTGGTTACAGGAAATCCTGGAATATCATTGTAATCTATCTCTAAAGACTCTTTAATCTCATTTACCAAAGCTCCTAAACCTGAACCTAAAATAATTGCTATTTGAGGAGTCTTCCCTATTTTTTGCTTTATATATTCTCCAGCTTCTTTTATATCTCTTAGCACATTTTTCATTTATTTACCTCCTAAAGTTTCTGTTGATATTTTCCTCACTTTTATAGCTTAAACCAAATTTTAAATCTTATCCACATGTAAATTATATAATGGGTATTTAAAATTATCAACACCTATTTACATTTATATTCATTAATCGCACATCTAACTACAACTTAAATCATTCACATCTTTTTATCCTAAGATAAATATAATTTTTTATGCCACATTTTTCCTAAGGTTTTCAAAGTTATTTAGTGATATAATATATATAGTATCTTATGTATTTCACCTTGATAATTAAAAAGCTTTCATACCTCTAATCTTTAGGAGGCTTGCTATGCGTAGTCTTTTACACCGTTTAAAAAATGTATTTGTCATAATTACAGCTGTAATTTCCGGGATTTTTCTGTTTTTGGTAGTGCTTTCGCTGATTTTTAAAAATACTGTTATGACAGCGGATTTTCATAAAAATATGTTTGAAAAAAATGAAGTTTACTCCGAAGCGCAAAGAGTAATTGACAGCTCCCGTGAAGATGTAGTAAGACTTATAAAGGGACAGTCCCTGGAATTAAATGAACAGCAAAAAGAAATTATTTATATTTTAGAAAATTCCACTTCCCCTGAAATGGTAAGAATAAATTTAGATAATATAAATCAGGATATTTTTCAGTATTTTAACGGAAAAAGGAGGTTTTTGCCTGATATCTATGTGGATATGAAACCTCCAAACTTAGATGATGCATATGGGAAGGATCAAACAGCCAATTCTAATTATGTTTCAAATAAAATAACAAGATTAAATTTAAATGCACTTATAATGTCTATAAACAGGAGTGATATTTTAGAGGTATTTTTATTAATAAAACTTGTATTTTTCTTTGTAAATTCAATACCAAAGTTTTTTATCCTGGCAATACTTTTTATGCTCTTAATTCAAATGATTATTTCTAAAAGAGCCGGCAAAATTGGAAAATGGCTTTTATACTTGTGTTTTTCCTGTAGTTTTCTTCTTATTGTTTTTGCCATATGCATCTATATTTATTCTCATAATATGCTCCCAAACCTGATTAATGAGGCTGCGCTGCCAATTCCAATAAACCAGGATGTTCTTTTGTCTTATATACAAGACTCTGTATCTTTGCCTGCGCTCCTTTGCCTTTTATCTGGTATGTTTTTATTTCTTTTAGCTTACATATTTGTAATTATTAATAAAGCTGTTTATAAAGCCATTGTAAATAAAAGAGTGTTTAAATTTTTATTTATGAAAAATCATACAAAACTTTTAAAGTATACCCTTTGCACTTTTTTATTTGCAGCCTCAATTTTTGGCTTGGCATACAATGTCCACTCTTTTAAGAAGGATTTTAACGCCAATAATTTTTCAAATATTGTATCTAAATATACCAATTCCGTTACAGAAGTTGTATCTGCCAAAAATGAAACTATATATACCTTACAGATTAATCTCGTAGATTCCGATACAAATGACCCTGTTGAAAACATTGAAATAAAAGTAGACGGTAAAACGGAAACAGGCGACAGGCATTACAATTTGTCAAAAGTTACTGACCATGAGGGAACTGCAAAGTTTCATCTCGGGAAGGGTACTTTTTATATTGATTTTTCATCTACCCCGTTGTCAGATAATTATATTATACCTTCGCCTTTTTACTTCGATTTAACATCTGTAGGTACCACCATTATTACCATTAATCTTGACAAATACAATGAAATGGAGAACTACGGGATAGTGGAAGTTGAAATATTAGATGAAAATAATGAGCCTTTTGAAGGTATAGAGGTTTTTATTGAAAATTTAAAAACAAATAAAAACTTAGAAGGAGAGCACAAAAACAGTTTAGAACCACTGGACGAAAACAGCTTAGAACCGGGAACTGAACCTGACAGGTACTTTTCTATAACAAATTTAGATGGAATAGCTTTGTTTAAAATGGAAGAAGGAATTTATAAGGCGGAATTTTCAGAGGACAAATTCCCTCAAGAATACATTGTGCCTGAACCTTTTTCAATTAAAATTTTACCCGGCATTGTTTCAAGGTATACAATAAAGCTTGCAAAGAGCGAGTAAGTTTTTTATTAAAATACCAACT
>JAAYTS010000302.1 GCA_012517995.1 Clostridium sp. | reverse complement strand
GGAGCAGAAGGACTGGAGCAGGCACATAGAGGACGCAAAGGCTAAAGGATTGAAGGGTGGTGAGACATTATGCTAGTTGGTGAAGTATTCGCCCGGATGGGGCTGGATAGCAAACAATACGAAAAAAGTTTAGATAGACTGGAAAATGAAACTAAAAAAAGAGCATTAACGCTGGGGAATATCTTTAAAGGCGCTCTTTCTGTAACAATCGGTATGACCATGTTTGAAGCCGTGAAAAGGGGTTTTCAAACAATAGCCAGCACGGCAATCGGCTTTAATGCCCAGATGGAGCAGGCCCGGATAGGCTTCACTACTATGCTTGGCAGTGCCGAAAGGGCAGAAGCCTTTTTGAGCGATATGGCAGAGTTTGCAGCTAAAACACCGTTTGAATTCCCAGAGCTTCTTGACGCCTCAAAAAGGATGCTTGCCTATGGCTTTGCGGCTAAGGATGTTTTACCAACAATGGAGGCGGTGGGTAACGCTTCTGCGGCTGTGGGGCTGGGTACAGAAGGCATTAACAGAATTATCCTGGCTTTGGGTCAGATGCGGGCTAAAGGCAAGCTTTCTGCTGAAGAAATGCGCCAGCTTACTGAAACCGGTATCCCTGCCTGGGAGATACTGGCTGAAGCTATGGGCAAAACTACTGCTGAAATCATGGATATGCAGTCAAAAGGCCTTATTCCTGCGGACCGTGCTATCAAGATGTTAGTTGAGGGTATGAACAAGCGCTTCCCTAACATGATGGCGCAGATGGAAAATACCTGGGAAGGCGTAACCTCTACCATTAAAGACGTATGGAGAATGACGATAGGGGCTGTAACACAAAACCTTTTTCAGGGTGTTGTTTCTTGGCTACAAAAAGTCAGGGATTTTGCAGTAGGCTTCTATGATACTTTCCAGAAGTATGGACTCCAAAGGGCCATCTCTGAATCCTTCGGGCCGGAAGTGGCAGCTATGGTTAGCGTTTTAGGTGCAGCCTTGCGGGGGCTTGCCTCAGTAGTCAGTGCAGTAACCAGCTTTATAACACAGTACGGCAAGCAGATTAAATTTGTGGCGATAGTAATGGGGACATACCTAGCTTTGACAAAAGCGGTTACTCTGGCAAAACAGATAATGATTGCCGTTACTGCTGTGGAAAGAGGGCAGCTCTTAGCGAAAATACCAGTCCTGAACGTGGTAAGTACAGCGATGGGGATTTACCGAGTACAGATGGCATTGGCAGCACAACAAGGGATTGTGTTAACCGGGGTGATAGCAAAGTTGAGGTTGGCTCTGTTTTCCCTCTGGTCAGCGTTAGGTCCTATTGGGTGGATAATACTTGGGTTGTCGGCTGCTGTTGGTGTGGGTACGCACCTATGGGGCAAGTATACGCAATCAGTTTACAGTGGTGCTGAAGTATATGACGAATTAGCAGAGGTCATTGATCAAGTTGATGGAAGTGCCGGTGATGCGGCAGGTGCTATCGAGGATGAAGCAGATGCATTGAAGAAAGCCGGAAAAGCTGCAAACAAAAACCTGCAGTCATTTGATGAAGTGCATCAGCTGCAGGAGGACATGGCTGGGTCTGCAGAGGACCTTGCTAAAAGTATGGGGTTTGATGATACAGAGCTTGGCGTTCCAGTTGCCGGAGGCTTTGAAATTCCTGACATTAGTGCGCAGCTTGAAGAAATGAAACCCACCCTGGCCGGCTTCTGGGAATGGATAAAGCAAGGTGCTGGCAATCTATGGGAAGGCATAAAAGAGAAATGGAACGGCTTCAAGGAATGGGTAAGTAGCTGGGGAATATGGACTACGCTAAAAGAAAAGTGGAGTGGCTTCAAGGAATGGGCAGGCAATCTATGGGAAGGCATAAAAGAGAAATGGAGCGGCTTCAAGGAATGGGTAAGTAGCTGGGGAATATGGACTACGCTACAAGAAAAATGGGGCAACTTCAAGGAATGGGCAGGCAATCTATGGGAAGGTGTACAAGAAAAATGGGGCAACTTCAAGGAATGGGCTGGTAATATGTGGGAAGGTGTAAAAGAAAAATGGGGCGGCTTTACAGGCTGGGTACAGGAAAAGTGGAGCAGTTTTAAGGCTAAGGCTGGCGAAATATGGGAAGGCGTAAAAACAAACGTACAGACAAAGTGGGAGGAACTTAAAACAAATGCCCCAGTAATTTGGGAAAATATCAAGACCAGCATCAAGACCAGGTGGGAGAACCTTAAAACTAGTGCTGGGGAAACATGGAATAGTATAACGACCGGGATAAAAGAAAAATGGAATAATCTTAAAACCAATGCCCCTACTGTGTGGGAGAACATAAAAACAAGCATCCAAGACAGATGGGAAGCACTTAAAACTAATGCGCCTACTGCTTGGGAAAATATCCGCAAGAGTATTGATGACAAATGGGAAGAACTCAAGACGAATGCACCTACTACTTGGGAGAATATTAAGAAGGAAATCTCCAACAGATGGGAGGCCCTCAAAAAAGATGCCCCCAAAACATGGGGCGAAACCGCCGGAAAGCTGGCGGATATCTGGGAAGGCATAAAAACAAGTGCGTCAGATAAGTGGGAAGGCGTCAAGACCGTTATCAAAGGCGCTATAAACGGGATAATTGGATTTATTAACAAGTTTATCAAGGCTTGGAATAAGATTGAGCTGAAAGTTCCAGAAGTAAAGATTCCTCTAGTCGGCACTGTAGGCGGCTTTACCGTCCGGGTGCCGCGAATACCCGAAATACCCATGCTGGCTAAAGGCGGCCTAGTAATGGATCCCACTTTGGCTATGCTGGGTGAGGCCGGTCCAGAGGCGGTAATACCCCTTGGCAGAAGTGGCTTTGCGGGGGATTTAGCTGATACCGTTGCTCAGGCCGTTTACCAGGCGATTATGGATGCAATGAGAATTTCTCAGGCTTCTTCATCGCAGAGCAGCGACGACAAAGAACTAGTGCTCAAAATCGACAATACGGTTCTGGCCCGGATGCAACTACCGGCTATTATCCGTGAAGGCCAACGCCAGGGCCTGAATCTTGTAGTTCAGGGGGTGTAAAGCATGCTGAAAATCGCAGGAGTAACAGTTAAAACACCTTCGGAATTGAAGGTCGGCAGGTTTGATATAACAAAATCCAATAGGGCGGCGTCTGGGAAAATGATGATGGAGTTAATAGCTACAAAGCGCAGGGTGGACGTGGTTTGGAAGATGCTGACTGATACTGAGCTTGAAAAAATCATTGATACTATAACGGCCAACAAGCCGTTTTTTTCTCTGGAGTACCCAGATGCTGGCGGCACAAAGACAATGACCTGCTATGCAGGAGATATAATAACAAGTTTATGGCATACGAAAAACGGCGTCAGGTATTGGGAAGATGTAAGTATAGGATTTATTGAACAGTGAGGCGGTGACATAGGTGTATCCAGTAACTACAGATTTTATTGACAAGATGAAAGCCGACAGGCGGCAGGTATTCGCACGAGTGGAAATAGATTATACAGACCCGTTTATGGACCAGTCGCTGACAATCGAAGCCAGCGAACAAGCCAACGTTTCATATCCGCGGCAGACCGCTGACAGCGTGGACCAGACCACCCACAAATACGCCTGCCTTGACGGAACTTGGGACCTGACAACAGGAGAATATCATCTTGCACCATCAGCAAGCATGTTAAGCCAATATCAAATGGGTTGGTGGGGAGCCCAGTTTGCCGGAGCAGGTGGACTATTTGTTACTCCATATCCTGCACTAACTGTGACGCATTTACCCAGACCAATACGGCAGCTAAAGGTTGTAGGCGACACGGCAAGGGAAGAATACCCCGTGGACTTTACAATCAAGCTGTACGCTCAGGATGATACCCTGCTTAAAACCGAGACTGTCACTGGCAACACACAGGTAAGCTGGAGTAAGACGTTAGAGCCGCAGGTGCTGGACGTTGCAAAGCAAGTATTGGAAATAACGAAGTGGTCACACGCTGGCCGCTGTGCGAAGATAATTGAATTTTTTACATCAATCAGGGAAGTATACGAAACCGGCGATCTGGTGAGCATACGGCTTTTGGAAGAGCGGGAAGCCTCCCAGGGCAGCCTGCCGGTGGGGAATATATCATCCAATGAAATTACGCTTGCCCTGAACAACGAGGACAAGAAATTTGATGTTGACAATGAGCAGTCGCCCCTGAAAAATCTATTGAAGCCGAACAGGAGAATTCAGGTGTGGCTGGGGGCCGAGGATGTAATAGATGAGTGGCATACGGAGATTAAACAATCCTCATATTATTATCAAGCGCAGTTGTGTGGTGGACAATATGTGGCACAGGGGTTTAAGCCAGTGGATAGTTTGGTTGGGGCAAGAGAGGTTTGGGCTTATGTTATGTCATCTTCCGCCGGAAAAGAAGGTTCGCCTCCAGATGTGCATTTCCATGTTTATAGCAACAATGAGGATGTGCCTGGTGAATCAATTAGCACTGATTATGGGGTGGTGACGGGCGATAATTGGCCTAGTAGCAGGAAATGGGTTGGAACGAAAATTATTTTAGACGAACCCCTGCAAGAAGGGCAACAGTATTGGTTGGTTTTAGCGGGACAGGGTGTTTATTATTATTACGATAATGTTCGTTATCTGCATTCGGATAGTGACGTGTACGCTGATGGTTATAGGTGCACATCTAACGATGGAATGACATGGAGTAAGACACACGACAGGGACTTGGCTTTCAGGCTCGATGCCCCTATTTACAAAGACGAATGGGTTCCCCTCGGTACCTTCTGGTCTTTGGATTGGGACAGCCCGGATGATACCTTGGAGGCTACCGTAACGGCAAGGGATAGGATGGAATTGCTGCGAAAAGGCACATATCAGACAGCACAAGTATTGCAAAATAAGAGCCTGTATGAGCTTGCAGAAGCGGTGCTGCAGGATGCGGGACTTATGCCGGATGAATATATCATAGACACGACCCTACAAAACATTGTCGTGCCCTATTCCGGGTTCAATCCAGTATCACATCGTGAAGCCCTGCGGAGCATAGCTGAAGCTGGACTTGCAGCAGCTTTTCAGAACCGGGATGGGAAAATACAGATAGAGTCTTTTCTGATTGAAGACGATGAGCCCGTATTGGAAATCACAGAGGATGACTACTTCCCACCTTTGCAAGCTCCAAGTAGGCAAGACCAGGTGGCGAATGAGATAATCGTTGACACACAGCCTTTGAGGCCTGCGACAACTTCGGAGGAAGTCTACAGGAGCAATGAGCCGATGACGATACCAGCAAGCACAACAAAGACAATCACGGCTTTTTATAACAAAACGCCGGTCATTGACGCTGCAGCGTCCCTTGACAATCCGCCAGATGGGGTAAGCATAACGGATGTGTCTTACTACGGCTGGGGGGCAAGCGTAAAAATCCGGAATACTAACGACACGGACAAGCAGGTGACATTGGTTATCCAAGGTAAGCCTTTGACCGTCCAGAACAAAGAGAGAGCAACGGCCAGAGACGAAACAAGTATAACGGAAAACGGAGTATTGCGGTTTGAATTTCCCGCTAACCCGCTTGTGCAGACTTTAGACCAGGCACAAGCGATAGCAAATGCGCTGTTGGCCTCGGTCAAGGACCCTCGCAGAGACGTGGAAGTGGAGTGGCGGGGTAATCCGGCCCTGCTTTTGGGTGACCGAGTGACCGTTAAGGGCAAGGATTATCACGTGATACGTCAGGAGATAAGCTGGGCTGGATATATGCAAGCAAAATTAACAGGAAGGAAAGCAGAGTGAGGTGATATATATGGCATGGGAAAATCCAGTTACTACATGGGGTCAGGCTGGGAAGACAGTGCCGGGAGCAGGTGATTTCAACCGGATAGAAGGGAATATCCTTCATCTGCAGGACACGAAAGAAACGCCTGCTGGGGCTCAGGCGAAGGCAGAGGCAGCAGCAGGGGCGGTGCAGGCTGAACTAAATACGCATAAGGCAGATGGTGCGTCACACTCAAAAACAGCGAGATTTGTCGTAGGAACATCTACAGCAGGTTGGACTGCTGCTGACTGTGATTATCTTTGCGACGGTACAGCAGACCAAGTAGAGATAAACCAAGCAATAACCGCACTTCCTGCAACAGGTGGCGAGGTTGTAATCTTAGATGGCACTTACAATATTACCGCAAAGATTAATGTCACTAAAGATAATGTAAGCATCAGAGGAAATGGCAATGCCACTATACTAAAGAGGATGTTTAACTCCTCTGTAAGAGAGGGGGTAATAACGCTAACCAGCAGAAGTGGCTGCAAGGTTGCTAATCTGCAAATAGAGGGAAACAAGGCAAGCTATACCAACAGCAATAACTATGGCATCTACCTATCCGACTCAAGCAACAGCAACACAGTCACCGGCAACGCCTGCAATAACAATCGCTATGGCATCCACTTAAACTCCTCAAGCAACAACACTGTCACCGGCAACACCTGCAATAACAATCGCTATGGCATCTCCTTAAACTCCTCAAGCAACAACACTGTCACCGGCAACACCTGCAACAACAATGACTATGGTATCTACTTAAACTCCTCAAGCAACAACACTGTCACCGGCAACACCTGCAACAACAATAGCCAAGGCATCTACTTATACTCCTCAAGCAACAACAACACTGTCACCGGCAACACCTGCAACAACAATGACTATGGCATCCACTTAAACTCCTCAAGCAACAACACTGTCACCGGCAACACCTGCATTCGTGGCACTGGTTTACCAACGGACTATACTTCGAATCAATATACAATACATCTCATGGGAACAGGTAACAGCTATAACCTGATTTCAAATAATAGCTGTATGGGTAAAGCTGTAACAGTAAGTGGAGGTACAGGTAACACGCTCGTTAATAATAAGTTCGATGAGGCATAAGGGGTGATAATATGTTTAGAATGTTAGGCAAAAAGGTTGAGTTATACAGATACAAAGTAACCTACACTGAAAATGAAGAAGTGATGATTGAATACTGTATTTCAGAGGAACACAAGAACGAGATTGAGCAAGTGCTTACAGACAAGGAAATCATGTTTGAAACCACTCTAATAGACCAAACTGGCAACGAATGGTTTAATGGGTTAGAATTTGATAGCTATGATGTAGCATTAGAAGTCTTTAATAAAGGTGAACAGGCTTATTTGCAAGAAAAGCAAAGGCAGGAGCTAGTAGACAGCCTAAGGCTACGGTCAGATATAGATTATATTGCCATAATGTCGGGGGTGGAGATATGAGTTGGTTTGACAGGGTGAAGATGTACTACGACAAAGGGCTATGGAGCAAAGAGCGAGTTTACAATGTCGTGGGAAAAGTTATTACGGCAGAAGAATACGAAGAGATTACAGGAGAGCCGTATATCGCATAAGGTTTTTTATGCGTCGTAGCGCAGTAGAGCCGCAAAGATCTTTTTTGTTTATGGAGGTTGTACGATGTCAGAACAGGATATTGCTAGGCTTCAAGAACAAATCAAAACACTATTCGGGGACGTCAATGAATTGAAAGAAAATGTAAAAGAAATCAAACAACAGCTTGCCAACCGGTTGCCACTTTGGGCGACAATGCTCATATCGGCACTGACTGGTGTAATAGGGTGGTTGATACGATGAAAGTCATACAAAACTTAGTGCCTGCCAGCAAATACAACATCAAGTGCCCCTATCCCATGACGCCTGAATTTATCGTTGTCCACAACACCGCTAACGATGCCAGCGCAGCTAATGAAGTTGCATATATGATTAGGAATGATAACAAAGTCTCATTTCACTATGCCATAGATGATAAAGAAATAGTACAAGGCATACCCGAGGTTCGTAACGCCTGGCATGCAGGTGATGGGGCAAATGGACAGGGGAATAGAAAGGGTATAGGTATTGAAATATGCTACTCAAAATCTGGGGGGAAAAGGTTTGAAGAGGCAGAAAAATTAGCTGCAAAGTTTACAGCATATAAGCTATATGAAAAGGGTTGGGGCATTGATAAAGTAAAGAAACATCAGGATTTTTCAGGGAAGTATTGCCCGCATAGAACCCTTGATATGGGGTGGCAAAGGTTTTTGGATATGGTGCAATCTGAATTAAATGCTTTAAAAGGAGTTGATAAAGTGGCTGAACAGAATACTCCTTCTAGCTGGGCCAAGGAAGCTTGGGAGTGGGCTATCAAGGAAGGAATCACGGATGGCACGAATCCCAAAGGGGCAGTCACCAGGGAGCAGGTGGTGACGATGCTGTATAGATTCTTTCAGCTTCTTATGAAGGTGCTGGGGAAATGAAGTTTTCAAAGCTCATTGTGGCTCTAGTAATCCTATTGAACGCCGCCTTTACTGTTGCGGTGCTTTTTATTTTTTATCGTGTTGGAACGGAGCCGACCACGCTTATTGGGGCCTGGTTCGGGTTTACCACAGTTGAACTCTGGGCCCTGGCGGGGATAAAGAAGCGGGAGATTGAAACAGGGAATGATAAGGAGGAGATACAGTGAAGGAATTCTTAAAACAAAAACTAACATCTAGGAAGTTTTGGGTAGCCGTGGCAAGCGCGGCTTTTATTATTATATCGGAAGGCCTTGGTTTTGACGTAGACCAAGAATTGTATTGGAAATTAGTTGCTTTGGCCCTCGGTTATATCTTCGGCGAGGCAGCGGTGGATATTGCCAGAGCAAAGGCACAAGAATGAAGACACCCCCGGATTTCTCCGGGGGCTTTTTGTTAAAGTACACACTTCAAGAGGGAAATAGATTCCACATAAGGGAATACGGCAAGCCTTATAAAATTCATAGAGCCATAAACATCCTCCTGTTTCTATACACTCATGCCCCTCGAAAGAGGGGCGCTTTTTTTATGCCTATTTTAAAAAAATATTGTACCAAAAGTATTGACTTTTGGTACAATATATGTTATAATAAAAGTACAATAAAAAAAGGCGGTGACCTACCGCCAAGGAGGTGTAATTTATGGCTAGAGACGCAAAGCAGTATAGGGTAAACGTGTACGAAGATGGTGACGTTATTGCCAGGGTGCGTTACAACCAGAACCTGGACTACTGGGATGGCAGGAATTGGACAAACGGAGGGGTTGGTAGGCATAAAGGCCTCACCAAGCTGCAGGATGGCCGCTACGTCCTGATCCATGGCACCAACTGGCAGGGAGAGAAGGACTGGGCGGAGATAATCTCCCCCGAGCAGGCGCTACAGGAAATACTTAAGAGCGGGAACACAGAACTGCTCGACACAAAGAAATTTTCCGAGCTCAAGAAGCTATACGAAGAAATGTATATGCTTGAGGACGACGAATTGGAAGAAGAGGCAGAGTGACGGGGAGAAATCCCCGGTAATGCGGCAGCGGAGGTCACAAGCCCCCCCGCAAAAATGAAGGAGGGAAAGAGGATGAAAGGTATAAAAATAACCATCGAGGAACTTGAAAGAATGGTTGAGAGATTAAAAAATAAGGCTGAACATGGCAACATGGAATCTTACGTTATAGTCACCGAAGAACAGCATCCTAATGGCAGGAAGTATATACAGTTTGAGCAACCTTGTTATTACGCAGAATGCAACAGCAGCTATGAAAGATTTGACGCGTAAAAATAATCCCCTTCCGCT
>JAAYTS010000279.1 GCA_012517995.1 Clostridium sp. | reverse complement strand
GTGTGTAAAGGTCAACGCAGAAGCGGCTGTCGCGGTCAAGTTCGCCGTCCTGCTCGGAAAAATAAAGGTCAAGCTCCTGATTAATGATTTGTAGGGCTGAGCGTACGCTCATCGGGGTTCCGTCTGCTTCCAACACCTTTGAAAAGCGGGAGTATACTCCCATGCCGGGCCCGATAGCGCTTTGCGCCAAATCCACCGGTGCGATGTTGGATTGCTGTAGCTTTTTCAACGCGGGTTTTAGTTCCCGCTTAAGCGTGTTGATAAAATCGCGGCGAGTGCAAACCGGCGCATCGGCGGGGCGCTTGCGGCAGACAATCACAACAGATGATGCAAGTGCATTTGTTTCACTTCTTGCTAAAGCGCGTGATGCCATCTCAGTTCTCATAGGCCAAGTACCCGTTATTGCGAATCCAGCTTGAATAATAGCTGATAGCATAGTCTCCCAACCAGTAGATGCAATGTTTTCTTCATCGGATTCAGTCTGTTTAAATGCGTAGTAAACAGTTACAGGGATGTCAAAACGAGAATATTTGTATATTTGTTGAAATGATTCTAGCATTCCATGTTCAAAAAAAACCTTTGCCTCTTCTGAACTACCATTGAACCGATATGGGGTAGCGACCAATTCTTCAGTCTTTGGTACACGCAAGGTATTAAACAAGTCTGGGAAAAGGTCTTTCAACGCTCTACGCATCCAAATATAAAAGAAATCACTTAAATCTGCATAGCCAATATTGTCATAGTAAGGCGGATCTGTTGAAACCATAACTTCTCGCAATCCATTATCTCTTTGCGCTTCAAATTGTATAGCAGATGAGTTGTAATTAGAAGAGATAGGGAATAAATATATGCATTTCACAACCCACTCAAGCATATTTTGAAAACATCCTGATGAACTGCTAAGCGGATTACCTTCACAAAAATCCCAAGTCATAGGCAATGCTTGGCGTGAAAACGTGCACTGCAAAATTTCTCTTAAAGAGTGCCAAGAAGCTAAATTACAATGATAATTTGTCATTTTATCAACGGAAAAGGCCAAGTACACACTAACTGCATTGGCATACTCTTCAGAGCCACCATCGTTTTTTGCTTGCTCACGTGCTTCAGCAACAAGGTCAATGAATGTTACCAGTGAAGTCAGTTGGCGATTTGTAAATAAATCTGCAAACGTAGCTAATCCATAATTTGGCGTCTTGAAATCTCGTGGGTTATATGGCAACTCAGCGTCAGGATATTCGCTGGGCTTCGAAATCTGTGAAGTGGTTACTTGACAATCATCCGGTTTAAGATAAATCCTGCCAGAACTACTTTCAGCTACAACTGCAAGCAATCTACTTTCCATACGTCCTGCTTTTCCTTCTTCTCTAATATAAGAAAAACGGACTGGAGTTCCACATATTAGGCATGTTGCGCCCTTACGATTTACTGTTCCTGAGGGAGCTTTTTTCCCAGTTTTAATTGTATAGCTGATGTGTCCATTCTCAATTTCTGGTTTAACATAAATACCTGTTCCTTTCTTCGATAGCACAAAAGAGCGCACAAGCGGCATTTCGCAGCCACAGGCAGGATTAGGGCATTGCACCGTCCGCGCCCAAATCCACGCGATGACAGTTCGTTCTATTCCGTTTTCATCTTTGACTTTTGGATATAAGTGCCCTATGCGCTCCCATGCTCTTTGTTTCATCCATTCTCCGTAATACCGAACATCCTCAGCAAGACCCTGCGCACCTTTCCACTCACCACCAAGCTTTCGACGCGATTCAGGGTTAACAGGCGGGTATCCGGCAAACTTGGGAGGTATCTCGATCATCGCTTTATTGATCATAACAGCGACGGGGTTTAGGTCACTTGCGTGAGCTTCCAACCCGAGCCGCTGCGCTTCTAGAGGTATTGCTCCGCCACCTGCAAAAGGATCAAGTAGTGCAGGAGGGTTGCCGTTTGTGGATTTCATAATTTCAGCTTTTGCTTCGGCGAGAACTTCCTCGTTATTGGTGTTCTCCCACTTTACCAGTCTTTCGAGTATACTAAATAAACGTTGACGCTCTTTATTCTGCGCTTCCTCTGTGGGGAACTCTTCCGGATGGCTTGATGGGTCGTCAACGAGCGACGACCAAATAACCGCCCTCGCCGCAGCAAGAGGTCGCCTTGCCCACCACAAATGTAATGTGGAGGGATGTCCATGCCGTATGGATTTTTCACGACTTGATGCTGCATTTATCGCTTCAAGTGGCAACGCCACTTCTATCAGTTTCTTTTTATATTCCATTACCTTACCTCCGCAAGACGACAGTTGCGCCGTCTATCAATTCTTTTATATTGTAGTTCACGCTTGTCGCCGCAAAGTCTGGGCGCTCACGGAACGGGCGCTTAAGGTAGTGGGTCTTCGTGTTTGTGCCGTCCACTTCCACAATCGCCAAGATGTATTCGTCCGGCTTATTAAATGCCGTGAGAATTTCGTTTTTGCTGACAGTCACTGTGTCTGCACCCGCTGTCCTTCCTTTGACTTCAATGAAGCGCAGTGTCGCGCCGCCAGATTCTCGTAGGTTTAGCGGTATGGTGGATTCCACATCGTAACCGACTTTTGCTGCGCTTACATCACGGGGGATGTATCCGAGGGACGCTTCTATCTCCATAACGGTTTTCATGGCGATAAGTTCAATCTCACGGCGAGCCAACGCATCGGCGGCAAAAGTATCAGCTCTGCCAAGCAGTTTGTTTAAAAGACCGCGTGGTATGACTATTGCTCCTCCGACTACCACGGGTGGCGTCGCGGATATGAGTTTCTCGGTCTCCAGCTCTGCAAGACGCTTTTGCATCCGAGATTCAAGCTCCTCTGCGCGTCGGGATGCCATTTGGGAATTCAATTTTGCATTTGTTTTGCCTGCCGATTCTTTTGTTTTTAGATCTGCGGCACGAAAATCCCAATATTGAATCTCAGCAGTCAGGCGTTCCTTGACCGCTTTTATGGTCTTGTCAATAAGTTTAATCTTGCGCTCCCGCACTTCCTTGACGTGGGCAGGGATAATTTTGCTAATGGCGTAACCAACCGCGATATCTTCCACGTTTGATGAGAGCCAGCTCTGACTGTTAAGGAATGTTCGGATGGCCGCTGCTTCCTCATCCTTTGCAGCGCGGTAGTCAAGGTAAGGGGCATACCCAGCATTAACCGCTGTGCCGTCTTCTTTGATTTCCACAAAGTGAATGTGTTTAGAAATAACACGCTTGCTTCCGTTCGGGAGTATCACGCCGTC
>JAAYTS010000217.1 GCA_012517995.1 Clostridium sp. | reverse complement strand
TTATTAGTTACAATAGCAATTATTTCAATTATTTCCCCTATTTTATTTATGATTTTTGTAAATGGTCTTCATACTTTTGTAGGTGGCACTAACTATATTGAACAACAATATAAAATGCAGGATGTGATATCTTCTATAAGGGAGGATGTTGAAAAGGCTAAAAAAGTGTCTTTCATTGTTGAAAAAGATAGAGAGGATCCATTAATTATATATGACAGTGTGAAGTTTGAGTTTGGACCTGATGAATCTAGGACTTGGCAATTTGTAGATGATGAGTTAAAAGTAAAAATTAATAGTGGTGAATTTATTACAGTAATTAGAGATATTGATTCTAGTAAAAGTTATTTTGCATATTTCGAAGATGTTAGTGGTGTTGTAAAACAATTGGTTTTATGCATAATGCCTTTAAACAATGATAAAATCTTAAATAGAGGAAGTAATGTTCAAGAGTTGATAACAACAGAGTTTTCTGTTAGATATAAAAGAGTCGTAAAAGACGAAGAATAACAGGGACTTCTGTTAGATATAAATATGCCTGGTTTGCAGTATTAACAAGAATTATGAGGGGGGCTGTGAAACTGTGAAAGACATAAATTTATTGCCAGAAGAAATTAAAGATACCGAATATGTCCAACCTGCAAGAGGTGGTAGCACTACAGTAAAGATTCTATTAGGTTTAATTGTTGCTGTCGTTATAATAGTTGTTTCTTTAGCTATTCCATATACTTACATCTGGCAGAAACAAAATGAGTTGGAAACTATTAAGAAAGAAATTGAAAGTGATAAGTACAAAGAAGTAAAGATAGTTAATGAACAGTTAGATTCAATAGTTGATGAACTTGCTTCAAAAACAGATGTAGTTGATACAATTGACGAATCAATTACCCCATTAGGCGAGGTCATTGTTGCGTTACAAAGTGCAATTCCAGACGGAGCAGCTATAACACGGATATCTTATGGAAAAAACAAACTTGATGTTACAGGGATAGCACCGGATAGAATTGCAGTAGCAGAGATTGTAGCTTCAATTAACAAAATAAGTTTATTAACTCTTTCAAGTGATGTAAGGGTAGAGGATGGCACAAATGTTTTTACTTTTTCATTAAATGTTGGCAGAGGGGGAAGTTAATCAATGAAGGGTAACGTTGGTAAGGTTATTATATTATGCTTGGTTTTAGCTCTGCTGTATGGACTTGTATATTATCAGTTTTTATGGACAGCAAACTTTGATCCTAAAATTGAGGATCTTAATAATGAGCTGCAACAGGTAAAGAGGGAAAAGGAGATTTTAGACAGAGATCTTGCAAATATTGAAACAATAAAAAGAAATGTCGAAATTTTAAATGTCCAAGACGAACGGTTTGATTCTTATTTATTGAATGAATCAAATGTTGCAGATAGTATAGAATATATTGATAACCTTGACAGACTTTTTGGAAATCGGTTTAAAGAAGTGACTTTTAAACGACCTGTTAGAGTAACATCTAAAGAAAAGCAAAGGGAGTATTATGAATTTGGTTTAAACTTTCAAGTTAAACTATCATTGGGTGAAGTAATGAACTTAGTAGACTACTTAGAAGGAGCAAGTAAGAAGGTTAGTATATCTAAGTTTACTATTAAAGAAAGTCTTATTGAAGAAAATACACAATCCACCGAAGAAGAAAATCTAGAAAACAATATTAAAATGTATGATATAGAAATGGCAATTAATCTTTATTCTTTAAATGTAGGTAATGCAGATAAAATATACGAATACAGTCAACAGCGGTTTAATAGACTACACGATGATGATGAAATAACATTTACCCCGTTTATCGGAATGAGAATTGAGCCAGGCATTTTAGACAGGACAGCAATAGAAAGAATACAAAATCCAGCAGGTGGCAGCAGCTCAGGCGCTGCGCCTGCTTTTCTTGAAAATGTTGATATTAGTTTATATAGTTTTTTGTCAGGAGGACATAATTTTATTTTACATAATAAAGGAGATGATAAAGTAATTAGTTTTAAGACAAAAATAACACCTAAGATTACTTTAACATTTTATGGGGATTATATAGATGTGAGAGTTGTTGGTGATGGAGGAGATGTAAGGACGTTAAATGGTATTGTTTCAAATGATATTATAAATTTAAATATTCTAACTAAGTTTCCAACCGATGTGAAAGAAAATGAAAATTTAGGACTTAATATTCAAGTAATCAATGATTCAGAAAAACCTATAAGAGTTAAGTTAGATGATAAAAACCGTAGAACAAAGTTATTTGACAGAAATGGAGACACAATAATTAGGAATAGTCAGATTGAGAATTTGAAGTTGGTATAATAAAGGAGGGGGGCTAAGAATGAAAAGTCTTTTAAAATGTAAAAAAGGAATGACACTCATTGAGGTAATACTAGCTCTTTCTTTATTGGCAATATTTACAATACCATTATCTATTGGTTTCATGAATAGTCTTCTCATTTCAAAAAAGATTGAAAGAGAAAACTATGTAAATGCTGTAACAAGTATTATTAAGGAGCGGGTTCAAGATGCCCTGATAGATGAGTATATTGAATTGCCTTGCGTAGCAGGAGGCACTACTTTGAATTTAAGAGATTTTATATCAAATCATTTGAGTGTAGGTGGCGGAGGCGAAAGTGATCCGATAAAAGTTGATTATCCAAATGACTATGAAAATAATAATTATATATTTTTTTATAGATTGAATTATGATCATGATACTTGCTATGATGCTGAATATGAGACTGTGTATCATGTTATTGTATCTGTTTATTTAGTTAATAGAGATTTTAAAGGTAGTTTAGAAGAAGCTATTGTACAAAACAAATATAACCATGTAAACACATTTAAAATAGGTGCTGATATAGGAAAAAAACCAGGGGAGTTATAAAAATTGCCTATAGAAGGAGGGGATTTGTGTGAAATGTTTTTTAAGAAATGATAAAGGTGCAGCGCTTATAACTGTAATAATTATAACTACGATAATTTTATTGTTTGGAGCAGTATTAGTTAATGCTTCTGTACAAGGTCTTAAATTAACAAAACACAGCAGAAATATTGATTTTGCACGTTATGCAGGTGATACAGCTATTGAAAATTGGTTTAATAAAATAATAAAAAAAGTTGGTTCTGATGGTTTTATTGATGATGACTTTATTCAAGGAGTTCTAGGAGAAGTTAATTATTCTAAACTTTCTGATACAGATGAAGTAAAGAACTTGGCAAATGAAATAATTAAAAAAATAAAGACAGAGTTGAACGAAAGGCAATTTATAGATGTTTCTGCAGTATTGAGTGAATCGAATAACGTAGAAATAGATGGTAAAACCATACAAAATTTAGGGGAATTACAAGGATTTAGCTATGGTGCAGGGGATGCCATTACTGATTTTTCAGAGGTAAGAATTAACACTGTAATTGATGGAGAGGGAAATAAAGATTTAGCTCTTGAAGTAGTTGCTGCAGATTTTGATAGTAGTAGTAATATTTTAACGGTAACAATTGGTTTAACTGTTAATGCCTTATATAGTGATGGAATTTACTCTACAGATAATAGACTTATTTATGCAGAGAAAAGTTTTGAAATTGAATTACCTGAACCAAAGGATGGATTTGAACTAGAGTATGCAATTCTTACATTAGGTGATTTATATGTAAATAATGTTACAGGGAATGTGAAAGGTGATGTGAATGTTTATGGTACCTTTCCAAATGTTCTAAAGGATCCAAGACAGCATTATTATGGTGGAATATATGCTATTAATAAAGCAAAATTAAATTTAATGGGAAATGCATATACTAGAAGTTTTATAAGAACAGGTGCTTACAAACCAAGGGCACTTCATAACCCAGCAGATGGGCGGTATGATGATATAGAAGAATTAAAGGATAAAAGTTCAATACATATATATAAAGATGCTATTGCACAAAACATACAACTTTTTGGAAATGATAGCGAAATAGCGGTGTATAGAAATGCATATACCTTTGTAGATTTGGAAATTAACTCAGAAAATTCTATACTTTTCATTAATGGTAGCTATGTGGGACTTACTAAAGGTAGAGAAGATGGAGAACTTACACCACATGATAATTTAAGTGGTATTGTTAATAGTGCTATAATTCACAATTTACTTTCCGAACCTTCACAAAAGTCTAGAATATTTATTGGTGGAGATGTTATAGTACCAGGTGGTACAATGAGAATTAATCCTGAAAATGGTGAAGCCATAGGACAGATAGAGGATGCTTCTACTGCATGGTGGGATTATACAATTGGAAATGGACCTTTTTACAGGCTTTATTATGCAAATGACGATGAAGACCCTGAAGATTATCATGGAGATTTAATGCGTACTTATAGAAATAATCAAGGTTATTTAGGTGGACATATGAACTTTTTCCAAGTACCTAATTTAAGGGTAGATGTTAGAGCTAATTCTAGTTGGTTTAATTCAAACTTTTATATTGATGACAGTGATATATTTAAAGGAAATATTATTAGCCAAATTGAAAAATTAAAAGATTTATCTATATACGATGCAAAAAATAATAATTTAAAAAATGCAGGAACAGGAACAATGCAAAAGGTGGAAAAGATTTCAGGTGCGTGGAGTTATGCGTTAGCTGCTAATGGTGGACTTTATGAATACAATAATGAAAACTCAAGTTATAATGATTTAAAAGCACTAGAATTTATTAATGATTACAATTATGTATTAGATAATATATTTAACGGTGATCTTCTAAAGTATGATTCCGGATATTGGGCGTTTACTGTTGAAAATCCTGCTGCTGTTAACGTAGAGGTTTGGAACAGATTGGAAGGGGGTATAGTTGAAGATCTCTATGATCGTACCCAGCCATTTTTAGCAAGGAAGTATGGTGCTGGAGTATGGGATACAGATGAATCAAATGAGCGATTGATAATATTTAATGAATTAATAACTAAAATTGAGGGTAGAAAATCTAATTTTAATACAGAGGGAAGACAATACTTTAAAGAGGTAACTAGTATGGCAACTAATAATGTAAGGGTATCTGAATTAGAAGGTATGAATGGAGATGAATATTATTTTCTATATAATACAAATCCTGAAAAGTATATAACAGTAGATGAAAATTTTAATGGAATAATTTTTACTACTGGAACTGTAATTTTAGAAGGAGGAGCTAATGTAAAAGGTTCTATTATATCTGCTGGTGGTGGAAGAAATAATGAAGGTACATTTGTACCACGAGCTAAAGATGGAATAGAAATTAATGAAAATACACTTAAAAGTTTAGACAGAGGGGATTATGCAGGGGTTAAGTTTATTGAAGGTGGAGGAGAAATAAATGTTGATTTTTATCTAGGTTTAGACCCGGATGACGTATTGAGAGAGGCAGGTTTTGATTCTGGTAATTATAAGATGTTAAATAAAGCTGCAAGACTAAATTTATTAAACAAACTTGATCAAAATGGAATTAATTTAAAAAGTGTGTTTTAATTATAAAAAATATTTTAAAATTTATGTATGGGGTGGAGCTAATGAATAAAAAACTTAAATTATTAACTGTTTCAACACTTTTAGTTGTCACTATGTCTGGAGTAGGTTGTAGTCTTTTTGATAAGGAGCCAGAAGAACTTGAACCTGTTCCTAGAATTGAATCTCCTGAAACAAGTATTGAGGAAGATAATGCAGCTCAAAATTTTATAAAAAATTATTTTGGAGATTTATTTAGTAAAAGTGCAGAAGAATATTCTCAAAATTTTATAGAGGGTTCTATTCCAAATGATCCTAATGATCCAAACAACTTAGGAAAACATATAGCTGCTAGGACATTAGAAGAAGGAGATGGTAACCCTGAAATAGGTATTCATTTTCCAAGGTTTGTTGAATTTGGTGGTCTTACCATGATAGACTATAAGATGATGGCAAATGACACTGGGGTTCCAATGGTGGATGCAGCATATATAGGCAAAACAGGAGATTCTTTCTTGTATTACGTGAAAGTAGACGTAAAAGCAACTGGACTGCCTATCAATCTTTTCTATAAGTATTATGAACAAGATGAAAATACAATGATATTCAGACAAAAGACTGAATTTGGAGAAGATGATAATATAGACGACGATACAAAAAAACAACTAATGGATCGAAAAGAGCTGTTAGATAAGTTAGTGGCTGAAAAGGATTATTCGGAAAGAAATAATTTAAGATTAAAAATACGTGAAATAGAAGAAAAATTAAATTTTGATGAAATAAAGGTTCAGTTAAAGTATGATGTTGAAATTATTAAAGAAAATAATGCTTATAAAGTATTAACTCAAAAAGAAGTTGCATATAAGCCTAGTTTTAAAAACAGAAGGTTTCTACTAAATAATGAATTTGTTGATAGATTACCATATCTTGATGTAAACATTCAAGCTGAGAATAATATATATCAACAAGAGCAAAAATTGATACAGGACTTTTTTAACGATTTGCTAAAATTAGATAGGGAAAGAATGTCATTGTTAAGAAATGAGTGGGATATAGGTGTTGATAGATTTGGAAGGTTTTTAGAGACTGTTGGAATAAATGTAAATTCATACATTCTTGAAGAAGAGACATATAAAGAAAGATTTAGCATCTTAGCTTTCCCTCTACAAGTTGGTATGCTAAGATTAATAGAATATGAAAATTTAAATATAACTGTTCATCCAGGGTATTCTAAAAATAATAAAGTGTACTTTGTTAAAGCTAATGCTATTGGGGAAAGTGCAACTGGAATAATAGCGAGCGAAACTTTAAAGTCAAGTGGTGTTATAGAAGGTGAAAACATGTATAGATATGATTATGTTGTTAGATTGGATTATAATAATGATGGTAACTTAGCTATAAGCAGTATAAAGCTTGATGAATATTTAAAGATAAATTAATAAAAAATACAACAAAAAAAACCTCATGGTACCATGAGGTTTTTTTTGTGTGTGCCCAGCATGGGCAACAACTTGGTGGTGAAAGTCCACTACGGGCTTGGTAGTAGGAACCGTTAGCCAAGAGCAAGGGTGTCCACGGCGACGTGGAATCTGAAGGAAGCTGGAGGCAAAATCCTGAAC
>JAAYTS010000038.1 GCA_012517995.1 Clostridium sp. | reverse complement strand
TATTAGCTGGGATTCAGTGGCAAATGCATTATATTATAAGGTATACAGAAAAGAGTACACAAACGGTGATGATAGTGATGATGGTTATGTACTGCTTTCAATTATTAATGTGGATAAAGAAAAAAATTATTTGAATTTTGTGGACACTGGTCTTTTGCCTAATACTCATTATAAGTATAAAGTTGAGGCAATAAAAATAAATCCTTCAGATGAAGAGGAAATTATAAATTCTGAAACATATACTGCTGAAACCAAAGAAATGCAGGCACCTTCCATTGTGTCATGGAACCTGGATTTAAATAACAAAATAATAAATTTAAAGTGGGTTAATAATTCCCTTGCCACCAAATACACTGCCATATACAATGAAGCGGGAGAAGAAATGGCATATTTAGAGGGGGACGGAACTTCTGTAAGCTTTTTTGACCCTTCCTTAACACCGGGGACAACAAATAAATATACAATTACCTCTTATGCAATTGTCATTGAAGATCAGGACTCGGCGGATGACTCCGGTGATGGCTCCGATGACGATTCCGATAACGGTTCCGATGACGACTCTGATGACGGCTCTGCAGGCATTAACGGAAAAAAGGCTTCATCAAACTTTGAAATAACTCCTATTAAACTTCCAAGTGTCTTAGCAAAATTGGACAAAGGCTATGCTTTAATTTCCTGGGAAAAACACCCCCAAATACAGCAGTTTAAATTAGAGAGAGCCAAATACATGGATGAATTTTGGGGAAACTGGGAAGTTGTGGATGTAGAATTAAAAGAAGACACTACATCAATAAAAGACAGGCTTTCGGATAATGGTATATACAGGTACAGGCTTAAAATAGATACTGAAAATTATACAGGGGTTAGTAATATTTCCAAACCAATTACCAACATTACTTCACCTTCAAATTTACAGTGTGTGCCTGTAAGTCCCGGGAGAATTGATCTTAGCTGGACCAATCCTTCTTTGGGGGATTTTACCATACTAATACAGCGAAAAGATTCCGGCAGTTCAACTTATAAAACCATAGCTCAGGTGGACAGCAATATAACCTCCTATTCTGACACAAAGGATATTGAAACAGGTAAAACCTATTATTATAAAATTACTGTCAAGGACAGCAGTGGAAATACATATTCAACCCGGGAATACAAACTATCTGCCGATGTACCTGATTCACCTAAATACCTTACCATTGATATAACATCTCCTACAAGCTTTACTTTAAACTGGTATGATAACATAAATAACGAATCAGGCTTTATTATTGAAAGAAGGACAGGCAATGGGAGCTTTGTGGAAATAGCAACTGTGCCTGCAAACACCACTTATTATACAGATGGCACTGTAACTTCAAGCTCTAACTATACATACAGGGTCACTGCCTTTAATCCCTTTGGCAAAGCACGCTCTTACACCAGTGAAGTGGCAGCGTCCGCCTCCCTTTTAACGGAGCCCCCTGTATCTCTTACCGTAACCCCTGTATCTTCAAGACAAATCGACTTGTCCTGGACATATGCCGACTATTCAAATCACAGCACCGCCATTGAAAGAAAGAGGGGCAAAGACGGAGACTGGCAGATAGTGGATATATTGGACACTGGTTTTAGCAGTTACAGTGACACAAATCTTAGTTCTGATACGGAATACTTCTACAGGGTTAAGGCGGTAATCGATGAAAATGTATTTTCAAGACCTTATCCCAGGGAAGAGGCTGAAAACGGAATATATACAAAGCTATTGACCCCTAAAGATTTAAAAGCTTCCTGGCAGTCTTCCGGAATAATTAAGCTGGAGTGGTCAGGTATTTTATCCTTTGACAGTGAACTCATAATAGAGAGAAAAACTGAAAATTCAAATTTTGTACCCATTGAAACCATTTCCCCTTATGATTTGAAATGGTATGATACCGGAGTGGAAAATGACAGAAACTATACATATAGGGTTAAGTCAGTTAACTCATATAATTCTTCAGATTACTCAAATGAAGCTTCTGTTGAGCCTTTAGCTTTACCTGAACCTGAGAATTTTAAAGTGGTGGTATTATCAGGCTCTGAAGTTATTATTGAATGGGAATATGATGAGGATAAGGAGATATCCGGTTTTAAACTTGAAAGAAGACTAGACTCAGATGGCAGATGGAGGGAAGTGGCTTCTTTAGGTAATAAGGTAAGAAGCTACAGCATAAAAGATTTAGACCCTGATGAAGTTTATTATTTTAGAATCGGGGCATATCACTCTTCCATGAATTTAAAATCATATGCTCAGCCTGTTAAAGTGCTTATAAATACAGTTAAACCACCATCTGACCTGATTGTAACCCATATACGCGACAATCAATACCTTCTTGAATGGAAGGACAATTCAGAGAACGAAGAGGGATTTATTATAGAGAGAAGACATGGCAGCAAAGACTTTGTTGAAATAGGCCGTGTAACGGAAGACACCCAAAATTTTACAGACTCAGGTCTTGAATTTAATTCAATATACTACTACAGGGTACGGGCATACAACTCAAATGTACAGTCAGCTCACACCAATACAGTTTCAGTCAGGACCATACTCAAAAAATCTTTTGGTGATTTAGACTCTGTCCCCTGGGCTAAAACTGCCATAAATTCTCTATTAGGTATGGGAATAGTAAAGGGAAGGTCAGAAGAAATTTTTGCACCAAATGATAATATAACCCGCGCTGAATTTATAAGTCTTGTGGTAAAAACCTTTGAACTTGACAGAATACCTATAGGGACTTTTTTAGATGTACGCCCTGAACACTGGTATTACAGAGATGTAATGATTGCCCAAAACATGGGAATTGTATCCGGTGTAGGCAACAACTATTTTCATCCCAACCGTCCTATAAAAAGAGAAGATATGGCTGTAATACTTGCCAGGACATTGAGAATTACAGGAAACCCTCTTCCTCATAAAGATAATTCAATACTGGAGAAGTTTTCAGACAGCCATTTAATATCCGACTATGCCCTTTCAAGCCTTGCGGTAACTCACGGTGCAGGGATAATAAACGGTAAAGGCGGCAATATTCTAGCACCAAAGAATTTTGCAACAAGAGCGGAAGCTGCCGTAATGCTCTACAATATTCTATTTAAACTCGATTAACTTAATTTTTGCTCTTTTTACCTTTTGAAAATTTATTTATAACCCTCAATTGTCCGGGTAAAACCTATTTTCCATGAAAGATAAATATTTTGCTCATATATCCTTTGTTTTTTAAACATAATTAATAAATACTCCTTGGTAAATATGATACAATAGGTTATAATATTTTGTATATAAATACAACCAACAGGAGGAGTATTGCTATGGGTTCACTTCCAAAAAGAGATGAAATAGATAAAAAGTATAAATGGAATCTTGAAGATATATATGAAAATGTTGATGTTTGGGAAGAAGATTTTAAGAAAATAGAAAAAAGTATTGATGATATAGTTAAGTACAAAGGGACGCTAAAGGAAAGTGCCGAAAAACTTTTGGAATGCCTTAAACTGAGAGATGAAATTATGTCTTCCTGCGAAAAACTTTTTGTCTTTGCAAGAATGAAAAAAGACGAGGACAATGCTGTCTCCCTGTACCAGGGTCTTGCTGACAGGGCTTCAAACCTTTATACAAAAATTTATGCTGCCACCTCCTTTATCGTTCCTGAAATAATAGCAATGGAAGAAGATGTTTTGAAAAAATACATTAACTCACTTGACGGGCTTAAAATATATCAGCACCACTTCAACGAAATTTTAAGACAAAAGGAACATGTACTGTCAGACAAAGAAGAAGAACTTTTAGCCCTTACTTCTGAATTTTCAGGTTCTTCAAGAGAAATCTTTACAATGTTCAATAATGCGGATATAAAATTTCCCTTTATAAAAGATGAAGACGGAAAGGAAACAGAACTTACAAAGGGAAGGTATATTATGTTTTTGGAAAGCAGGGACAGAAGGGTTAGAAAAGATGCATTTTATGCTCTTTACGATACATATCAAAAATATAAAAATTCTTTTGCTGCCATGCTGTCCGGCTCTGTAAAATCAGATAAATTTTATGCTGCGGCAAGAAAATACAACTCTTCTTTAGAGGCATCCTTAGATGAAGACAATATAAACACCAAAGTTTATGACAATTTAATTGAAACTGTGGACAAAAACCTGCACCTTCTTCAAAGGTACTTAAAACTCCGCAAGAAAGCATTAAAGTTAGATGAGCTGAATATGTATGATCTTTATGTTCCCATTGTTGAAGCACCTAAAAAGGAAATTCCCTATGAGGAGGCCCTAAAGCAAGTTGAAAACGGTCTTAAACCTTTAGGGGAGGAATATATAAAATACTTGAAAGAAGGCTTTACAAACGGGTGGATAGATGTATATGAAAACCAGGGCAAAACCGGCGGGGCGTATTCCTGGGGCAGCTATAAAACCCATCCTTATGTTCTTTTAAACTATCAGGGAACCATAAACGATGTATTTACCCTTGCTCATGAAATGGGTCACGCTCTTCACAGCTTCTACACAAACAAAACCCAGCCTTATATATACTCAGAATATAAAATTTTTGTGGCAGAGGTGGCATCTACCGTAAACGAATCCCTTCTTATAAGGTATATGCTAGATAATACTAATGACAAAACCGAAAAGGCATATCTTCTAAACCACTACTTAGAGCAGTTTAGAGGCACTGTGTTCAGGCAGACTATGTTTGCAGAATTTGAAAAAATAATTCACGGAAAGTATCAAAATGGTGAAGCCCTTACAGCAGAAAGTTTAAGTAAGATATACCTTGACCTTAACAAAAAATATTTTGAGCCGGAAGTAAACGTAAACGAGGACATTAGTATAGAGTGGGCAAGGATTCCTCATTTTTACACAAGTTTTTATGTTTATAAATATGCAACCGGATTTTCAGCTGCCACAGCCATTTCAAATATGATTTTAAATGAAGGTTCTCCTGCAGTAGAACGGTATATTGAGTTTTTAAAAGGAGGTAATTCAGATTATCCTTTGGAACTTCTTAAAAAAGCCAAAGTGGATTTATCCACGCCAAAACCGGTGCAGGATGCTTTAGATGTATTCGAAAAGACGGTTGAAGAACTTGAAAGCATATTAGTTTAATAGTCGAAAACATTGTTAACCAAATAAATTAAGTATACATTTTAATAAAATTTAAAAAAGACGGTATGTTTTTTATACCGTCTTTTTATTTTCATGTTATTTTTGAACTCTTTACTACCTTTATGACTTAACTTTTGCTGCTCTTTTTTTAATAAACAATGCAGTCATTGCAGCAATCATCAATCCCCCGCCAAAAATCAACAAAAATAAATTATCCAAAGAAAGCTGACTTGATTTTTCCCTATGAATACTTCCCCCAAATATCTCCAAATCAAATATATCTCCTTCATATTTAACCGCTGATATCGTTGACATATTACTTTTTATAATGCCTATAATTTCATCTAATGTATATAATTTGCCATTTGTTACTCCTGTCAAATCTTCTCTGTCGGTAAAGGTTATTCCATATTCATTACCATTAACATCTTTAAAATAAGCTATAACTATCCCAGTTCCGCTAAGAACCAACAGCTTATAATCTATTGCTTCTTTTTTTGACATGTGATTAGCAATATAATTTTCACCTAATTTATTTATAATAATTTCGTACATATCATCCATGCCATCAGGACTCCTGGAAGCAATCCCAGTAATATACCATTTTCCTTCTCTTTTCTTCATTTTATTTTCAAATTGTTCATCCAAGTCAACCCCCACATCCTTTTTATATTTTTCTAAAGGCTTGCCTTTTTCTAAAAAAATTATATAAGCCAACTTATCTTCTTCGTTAAAAACAGGAACTGCCCAAGTATATTCTTTTTTATCTATAAGTTTCTCAATGCTGCTAAATTTTTTATAAATTTCAATTGAAGAATTGTTAATTTCCTCAGTATAATAGAATTTAATAGCACTTTTTGTGTTAATTTTCAAATTCTCAACTGTTCTAAGCAAATGCCTATTAAGGTTGTCTCTCTTATCTATAAATCTAATATCTGTCAAATTCTTAATTTCTTCACTTTCTAGTGACAAGTCTAAAGATTGATTTTCAATCAATTTTTTAGCGTATTCAAAATCTGCAAAAACTAAATTACTCAGTAATAGTACTGAAAATAAACTAATAAAAATTGTTTTAGTAAAACTTTTAAATAACATACAGTATCCTCCTCTCATTTCTGGTTTACTAATGCGCAACTATAATTGACAATTTGTAACCTTTAAACTCTTTTGGTCCTACTTGCACCCCATTACACATTTCCAAATACGAACTCGAATATGTTCTTGCATCCCATGGATCAATATAATGAACTGTCATATCTAAAAAAAACCAATAGTATGTATAGCCTTTTATTGCTATAGTATGACCAGTAATAGGCTGATTTCCATTATATTTTATCAAACAGCCCATTACAGGATAATGGTTATCTATACTACTTCTAATTATAGAATGATTATGAAAATTAGTCATATAACATTCGACAGAGTTATTAGGTCCAGCCCATTCATATGCTTCTTTAATTAAATTAGCTGATGCCCCTCCAGGTGGATCCCCAAATTTATCAATTATATCAGATTGTCTTCTTCCGAGTAGACTACGATATCTAGCAGCCATTTCTACTGATGCAGCCCAACACCATGTATTTTTAGCTTGTTTAACTTCTCGAACAGATAATATGTTTTCCTCAGGAAAATACAAATTACTAGGACTTAAGTATGAAAATACATTAATACTACTAATTAGTAATACTGAAACAACTATTATAAAAAATAACCTTTTCTTAAATCCACTTTTTTTTCCCATATAGCATTATCTCCTTTCTCCACTTTATTCTCCTAGCTTATTTAATTCTAATATTTTTTAACTAACATGTTAGTTTCTATTATATATTATATATATATATATATTGTCAATAATTTTTTAATTTTTATATTATTATACTAATTTGGTATAGTAAATTATCTATATAAAAAAGAATAAAAAAAGGGTTAGTTCCTGTGAGAAGAAACTAACCATGTAAAGGGGGTCAAAATGTATTTTGTGAGGTCATATATAGTATTGACCCAAAACAGGGTTGTTTATTCAAAAAAATTAAAATTTTTTTGAATATTTTTTCCGCTCCAAACCCTGCTTTCTATTTTTAATGACATTTGTATAATTTTATAGCATTTACAGGACAAACCTTCATGCACTCACCACAATTAGTACAAATATCAGGATTTATCTTAGCCAAAGTTCCCTCAAATGTTATTGCATCAACAGAACAAACTTTTGCACATTTTCTGCATCCTATACAGCCTACACTGCAATTTTTTCTTACAATAGCTCCTTTATCCAAACTTTTACATGCCACAGTATATTCATTACACTTTGGAGTCATCTCTATTATACCCTTAGGACATGCAGCAACACATTTTTCACAAGCTTTACACTTAGATTCAATAACTTTTGCAAGACCATCAATTATAACTATTGCATCAAAAGGACATGCCCTGACACAATTCCCAAGACCTACACAGCCATAGGTACATGCAGACGGTCCACCGTACAAATTTGCGGCTGCAATACAATCTTCAACACCTGAGTAATCAAATTTTTGCTTACAGTTTTCATACTTTCCAGAACATTTAACCCTTGCCGTCCTTGCTACAGTAGAAGCTGCATCTACCCCTAGTATTTCTCCTAATTTCTTGACAAGTTCTTCTCCTCCTACAGGACAGCTGTTTATGTCACACTTTCCCTCCACGAGGCACTCTGCATAGGCATCGCATCCTGACTGCCCGCAGGCACCGCAGTTAGCTCCCGGAAGTACTTCCCTTACTTTCGTAACCTTTTCATCAACTTTAACTTCAAAAGCTTTTGATGCAATTGAAAGTCCCAATCCAAATAAAAGACCAAGACCTCCTACCACCGAAGCAGATATAATCAAATTTTCAACCATTTTTCAACAACCCCTTATAAATTCAACTTCTCTCTTCTTATAATAAGCCCTAACTAAATAAGCCCTGGAAACCAAAAAAGGCTAATGAAACTAAAGCCGCTGCTATAAGTGAAATTGAAAAACCCTTTAGTGATTCAGGTATATCATTTTCCTCAATTCTTTCCCTAACTCCTGCAAAAAGCACAAGAGCAACGGTAAAACCTAAGCCTACTCCAAATCCAAAGATAACTGCAACACCTAAACTATAATCTCTTTCTATTCCCATAAGAGCCGCACCAAGCACTGCACAGTTAGTAGTTATAAGAGGAAGATATATTCCAAGAGCTTTATACAGCGGTGGAAAAATCTTTTTTAACACAACCTCCACAAACTGAACCAAAGATGCAATAACAAGTATAAATGCAATGGTCTCAAGATATTCCAGCTCAAAAGGCTTTAATAAAAAATCATATACCAATTTTGTTATAGCAGATGACAATGTCATTACAAAAATTACCGCCCCACCCATACCAATGGCAGTATTAAGCCTTTTTGACACACCTACAAAGGGACATATACCTAAAAATTTTGTCAGTACAAAGTTCTCAACAAATACAGCACTTAAAATAATTATTAATATCTCTTTCATTACCCTTGAACCTCCTTCTCGCCGGAAGCTAGATCACAAGGCATAGGACATGCAGAACATCCCTTGTTTTCTATCCTGGATGCAGAAATTTTATTTATAATCCCAATAATTATTCCAAAAGTTAAAAAACCCCCTGGTGCTAAAACCATTATTGAAGCTGGTGGAAAAAGATTAGCTGTAATTTCAAAATCAAATAATGTTCCATTTCCAAGAAGCTCCCTTATAGAACCCATTATCAAAAGTGCCAATGTAAAACCTAACCCCATACTCAAACCATCAACCATAGATGGGAATACCCGGTTTTTGCCGGCGAAAGCTTCTGCACGGGCTAAAATAATACAGTTTACAACTATAAGAGGTATAAATATCCCTAAAGCTTTATCTATTTCTGGAAAATATGCTCGCAGTACAAATTGGACCAATGTTACAATTCCTGCAATAATTGTGATATATGCGGGAATTCTGATTTTGTCTGGTATCAGCTTTCTTGTAAGGGAAATAGCTGCATTAGAGCCAATTAAAACTGCTGTAGCTGCAAGACCCATTCCAATCCCGTTCTTTGCTGAGGTGGTTACAGCCAAAGTAGGACATGTGCCTAGCACCAATCTAAAAACAGGATTTTCTTTTATTAAACCATTTGTGAAAATCTTTTTAATGCTCATATTATAAATCCCCCTTACCATTAATAATCTCCTGGTTCAAATCCATTGCTGCCTGAACAGCATCAACAACAGCTTCGGAGGAAATAGTTGCACCACTTGCAATGTGGATTTCCTCTTCTTTAGCAGAAGGATTTTTAACCGCTTTTAAAGATTTTTCATGGGAAATATCTTTAAATTGATTTAAAAAATCTTCCTTTGTGATTTTTTGTCCAAGTCCTGGTGTTTCAGTATTATCGCCTATATTTACTCCTGTTATAAGCCCTTTATTATCTATTCCAACAGTTATCTGAATTGGTCCCCCATAGCCACTTACTTCAACTTCAAAAACACTTCCAACTATGTTGCCATCAGTAACCCCATTATAAGCAGCTTTTACTATACTTGATGAAAGATCTAAATTTTCTATCTCTTCAAAGCTTTCTGCATAGGGCATAACCAGCGCTCTTGCTTCCTCAGCTTTTTCCAATTTCCTAAGTTCAATGGTATCTTTAGTAGCCGAATAGGTAAAAGCAAGAGCTAACGCAACTGTTAAACTTATAATACACAAAATTAATCCAGCTTTAATTACATCACGCAACTTTCTTTCCACCTCCAAAGCTTTTTGGAACTATAAACCTGTCAATAAGAGGCACAACTACATTCATAAGAATTATTGCAAAAGAAACTCCTTCCGGGTAATTTGTATAAAGTCTTATAATTCCTGTAAGAATTCCACAACCTATTCCCATTATAATACGGCCTTTATTTGTCACAGGGCAGGTAGCATAATCAGTTGCCATATAAAAAGCTCCCAGTATCAAACCTCCTGCAAGTACATGGTATAAAAAATCTCCTGTAAATAGGGTCTCCCCCCCAAAAATCCATGTAAATAGCGCTGTAGTTCCAATAAAGGTTAGTGGAATTTGCAATCCTATAACTTTTCGTGCTAAAAGATATAAAGCTCCTAAAAGTAAAGCCAGAGCTGAAGTCTCTCCAATACATCCTCCCACCTGACCTAAAAATAGCTGAAGATATGTGGGCATCTCTGCAGCCTGTAGAGCAACATCTCCAACTTGTGTAGCTCCACCTACTACATCTGCAGTCGCCCCTATTAAACTGTTCTTTGCAATTTCCAAAGGCGTTGCAGTAGAAATTGCATCAACACCTTTTGGATTTATCCAATTGGTCATTTGCTCTGTATATGCTACAAGTAAAACCACTCTTGCCGCTAAGGCTGGGTTCATAAAATTCTGACCTAAACCTCCAAACATTTGCTTTACTATTACAATAGCTACAACTCCCCCTATTGCAGCTATCCAAAAAGGTATAGTTGGGGGAAGATTTAATGCAAGTAAAAGGCCTGTTACCACTGCACTTAAATCCCCGATTGTGGCCTCTCTTTTCATAGCCTTTCTCGCTAAATACTCTGATATTACACATGATGAAATGGTAACTAAAATAACAGCCAATGCCCTTAAACCAAAGAAATAAATCCCTGCTATAGCAGCTGGTAAAAGTGCAATTATTACATCCAACATAATTTTTTTGGTATTTACATTATCTCTTATATGCGGCGAGGAAGATACTACGAATTTATTCTCCATATTACTTTCCTCCTTTCATAGCTGCCCTAACCTGTGCTTTTCCAAGTCTAATCGACTGAACTAAATGTATTTTAGACGGACAGACATAAGAACAGCTTCCACATTCAATACAATCATTTACATGATATTTATTTAATTCTTCAATATTTTCTCTTAATGCGCTTTTGTTTAATTTAAGGGGCATTAAATTCATAGGACATGCCCTTACACATCTACCACACCTTATGCAAGGAGTTTGAGGTGGAAGATTTGACTCCTCCTCACTAAAAGCCAACAATGCATTAGTGTGTTTTACAACAGATGTTTCAAGGGAAAACTGGGCAATTCCCATCATTGGTCCACCCATTAAAACTTTTTTAGGTGTTTCTTTAAAACCGCCGCAAAAATCAAAAACCTCATTAAGTGAAGTACCAATTAGAACATCCACATTACAAGGTTTATTTACCGCACCACCATCAATTGTAACTCTTTTTTTAATAAGGGGCATACCAGTTTTTGCATACTCTGCAATAAAAGAAACACTGTTTACATTCATAACAATTACACCCACATCTGCTGGAAGTTTTCCTGGTGGAACTTTTCTTCCAGTGGTGGCGTAAATAAGCATTTTTTCAGCACCTTGGGGATACCGTGACTTTAACTTTAATATATTTATTCTCTCACTGGTATCTGCCACCTTTGTCATTTCACGGATAGCTTCAGGCTTGTTATCTTCGATTCCTATAATAACATTTTCAATATCCAGAAATTCCATAACTGTATTTATACCACCAATAACATTCCATGAATTTTCAATTATCTCTCTGTAGTCTGAAGTGATATACGGTTCACATTCAGCCGCATTGATTATTAAAGTGTCTATTTTTTTGCCAGGAGGTACAGAAAGCTTTACATGAGCTGGAAAACCTGCGCCACCAAGCCCCACAAGCCCAGAATCTCTTATGGCTTTTATAAAATCTTTTGTGTTGGAAATGTTAGGAGGTGTAATTTTTTCATAAACTTCCTGTTTTCCATCGGTTTCTATTACCACTGAATTGACAAAGACACCCCCGGGATACAGCAAAGGTTCCACATTAGTCACCGTTCCTGAGACACTAGAATGAATAGGTGCCGATATAAATTTATCACTATCACCTATAATCTGCCCTACTTTCACAGTATCTCCCTTTACAACACATGGTTTACAGGGAGCTCCTATATGTTGTAACATTGGAATTATAACTTTTTTTGGAACATCCATTTTAAGTGTCTCACAATTAGCAGTGTTTTTCTCATGGGGCACTGCCACTCCCCCTTTAAAAAACCTCTTAATTAACATATAAACAACCCCAATTTTGAAATATATAAAAAAATCTAAGTATGTAAAAAGTTCTAAATACATAAAAATTAAGATAATTGCTGTGAAAAATCATGTGCTTTTAAAATAATCCCAAAAAAAGAATACTTTTAATTGTTTTTCAATGTAAACAACATTATAATAACGAAATTATAATAACGAAGGTTAGTAATATAAATATATTTATCGTTAGTTAGGCTTTCTCAATTATATTAATTATAATAGCTGTTATTAACTAGTCTTTCTCAATTATAATTATTACTCTTTTCTAATTATAATTATTACATTGCTACAAGTCAAATTTATATTTTATTTTTTCCATTCCTATTATTGGCTTAGTGATTAAAAGCCCCCATAACCACTCGTTCTATACCTGAAAGGTCTTTTACAATTTTAATATTAAAATATTTTTCTTTCATCATGTTTAAAACATCCCTTGCCTGATTTATTCCAACTTCTAAAGCTAATATTCCTTGTTTTTTTAAAAAATATGCTGCATCTTCTATTATAAATTTGTAAAAATCCAACCCATCATTTCCTCCATTTAATGCCTTTAAAGGTTCAAAATCTTTTACCTGTTTTTCTAAAGAAGCAATTTCATCAGAAGGTATATATGGAGGATTTGAAACAATTATATCAAACTTTTTTTTATCATTTCTAAGTAAATTTTTAAGACCTGTAAAAATATCACCACATATAAAGTCTATTTTATCTATAACATTATTTTTTTCTGAATTATATTTTGCAATATCAAGAGCTTTTTGTGAAATATCTATGGCAGCAACCCTGCTGTTTTTAATATAATAAGCTAAACTCACAGCTATACAGCCTGAACCTGTTCCAATATCTAAAATATCAATTGTATTTTCTTTTATATTTTTAGTGTATTCAAGGACACTTTCAACTACAACCTCTGTATCCTGTCTTGGTATCAGTACATCAGAAGTTACTTTAAAATTCAATGACATAAATTCCTGATGCCCAGTGATATATTGAAGAGGCATACCCCCAGCTCTTTTTTTTACAGCTTCAATATATTCTCTGTGTTCTTTTTCATTTAATCTATAATCATCATGGGTGTATAAAAATATCTTTTGGCATTTTAAGACATGGCATAATATAACCCCAGCTTCAAATGCCGGGGCTTCATTTCCTGAAGATTTTAAAAAATTTATTCCCTGTACCAAAACATCTTTTAAAACCATATTATTTTTCCTCACCATTTATCTGCTTCTCTATCTTCTACAAGAACATTTTTCATAGCTTCTATTGCAACTTCAATCTGCTCCTCGTCAGGTTCGCTTGTGGTAAATTTTTGAAATAGTAGTCCGGGAGCATTTATAATACCTACTATCTTTGAATCACTTCTTCCTGCAAACCTTGTTATTTCATAGGATATACCTGCCACAAGCGGCAAAAGTATAATTCGTATAAGGAGATTTATTAAAATATTATCATGCCTTCCCGTAGCCGAAAAAACAAGTATACTCACAATCATAACAGTAAACAAAAATGACGTACCACATCTTGGATGAGCTGTAGGATACTTTTTAATATTTTCAACTGTCAGCTCTTCCCCATTCTCATAACAGTGAATGGTCTTGTGTTCTGAGCCATGGTACTGCCACACTCTTTTGATATCCTTGAGTTTAGATGCAAAATAAAGGTAGAGAAAAAACAAAAACACACGGATAAATCCTTCAAAAATATTATAAAGTAACACTTTTGAACCCTTTTCAAACTCAAATAACTTTGTCAAAACCAACTCTGACAAAAAATTAGGCAAAAGCATAAATAATCCTACTGAAAAGAAAAGAGAGAGAATAACTGAAAAATATATCAATACATCTTGAAGTTTATCCCCAAATACTTTTTCCAAAAATTTATCTATTTTAGAAGGTTTTTGATTTTCCCCATCTTCTTCACCAGTATCATCTTCTAAATCTACAAACTCTGCTGAATACATAAGAGCTTTAAATCCTAAAACCATTTGTTTAAAAAGTCCTACTGCACCTCTAGCAATTGGAACTTTTGAAAATACACTTTTTTTAGGTGTTGGTCGCTTTTCAACAATAATTTCTCCGTCAGGCTTTCTTATTGCTATTGCGGCATTTTCAGGTCCTATCATCATAAGTCCCTCAATAAGTGCCTGCCCCCCTATACTGGTTTTATGCTTGGGTTTGCATATATTGTTATTCTGATTCATATTTTTTTAAACCCCTCTAATGTTAATTGTATTTACAACTAACATTATACTACACTCTTTTTTATTTATCCACAACAATATCAACCCTTCTGTTTTTTTGCCTGTTTTCAGGGGTATCATTAGGGGCAATTGGTCTAAACTCTCCATTACCTGTAGCTGTAAGTTTGAGGGGATCCATATCGCTTTCATCTACAAGAAATAAAACAACATTGGTAGCTCTTTTAGTAGATAATTCCCAGTTAGTTGGAAACAAAGTGGTGTTTATAGGCAAATTGTCAGTATGTCCCTGCACAACCACTTCAGAATCAATCTCTTTTAAAAGTTTTCCAACTTCTCTTAACGTATCCTTCCCTGATTCTTTTATATCTGCTTTTCCAAGATCAAATAAAATAACCGAATCTATTCTTAAAATCACCTGTTCTTCTTCTTCAATTACCTTCACATGTTCAGCTAGCTCCATATCTTCAATATACTCTCTTACTTCTTCTATAAATTCATCTATTTTTTCTTTCTTTTTTTGTGCCTCTATCATACCAGCTAAAGTTTCTTCGTCTAAATCTTTATCATCCTCAATGTTGCTTTTACTCAAATCTCCTCCTTCTGAGCCATTCATTATATCTATTACTTTAGCACCACTATTGTCATCAAACATTTCTCCTCCACTGCTTAAAAAAGCACTCCTTAAAGACTCTGCCACCTGCTCAAATTTTTGCTGGTCGATAACAGCCATTGAATACAGGAGGACAAAAAAGCACAGTAATAAAGTTACCATATCACTATAAGTGGTCATCCACTCTGGTGCACCTTGAGTTTTTTCTTCTTCCATCTGGTATTTTCTTCTACTCATATTTTACCTCACTCAGTAACAGCATCTCTTACTTGGCTACCTTTAGATTCTGATTGTTCTGAATCTCTGTCATATTGCTCTTTTTGCTGCGGGGATAAAAACGTCCTTAATTTGTGTTCTAATATCCTTGGGTTTTCACCTGATTGTATAGACAAAATTCCTTCTATAATCATTCTTTTTTCCTGTATTTCTTCCTTACTCTGAAGCTCCAGCTTGGTTGCAATAGGGGTACAGATAAAGTTTGCAAGAACACTACCATAGAAAGTCGTTATCAGCGCCAATGCCATAGCAGGTCCAATAGCTGATGGGTCATCAAGAGACTGTAATAGATTTATCAAACCTATTAGAGTTCCTATCATACCCCATGCAGGGAACAGTGATGCTAAAGTTTTGAAAATTCCTGATCCTTTACTATGTCTCATTTGCATGTTTTCAATTTCTAAATCCATAGACTCAACTATAACCTCAGGTTCAACGCCATCAACAACTAATTGAAGTGACTGCTTTAAAAAACTGTCCTCAATGTCTTCCTGGTCTGATTCAAGAGAAAGCAATCCTTCTTTCCTTGCCTTTAAAGAAAGGTCCACAAGAAGTCTTATTGTGTCCTGGGGCTGCAGTTCTTTACCTTTAAAGACTTTGACAACCACTTTCATAACTTTGGCAATTTCACCGATACGGTAAGCAACAAGGACTGAAGCTATACCTCCTCCTACTGTAACAAAAAGGGATGTAAGACTCCAGTAAACCAGTACATTACCTTCTAAAATTATTGTTACTAAAATACATGCTACTCCTATAACTATTCCTATTAAAGTTGCTATATCCACTTTTTTCCCCTTCTATCCTTGATAAATTTTATTTCCTAAAACACATATCGGAAATTCCCATAATTTAATTTAGACTTTTTATTGATTATATAAAATAATATTGATTTTCCTGTGTTTATGGTAAAATAATCTTTATTTTTTATTGGTTTTGATGTATAATAAAGTATAAGAAATATTATAATTATTTTAGACACAAGGTATATGCAGATTATTCCACGTACATAAATAATATACCTGTAAAGGAGGGGATATAAAACATAATATTCATGGATCATTTTTAATGGTCTTATGTAGATTTCTACATTAATATCTTATGGATATCTTATGGTCAAATCAATCTATAGATTAAACTATACAGCATCCAATTCACTAATTCTATTTTTTATTCTATGTTGATATTACAATTACATATTATAAGATATAAACTTTATAACCTATGCAAACTATAATTTGGGGAGGAAAGAAATATGAAAAAGTTAAGTTTATTAACTGTGTTTTCTGTTGTTTGTTTGCTGCTCTTTAATGTCTTCATCTTGACATGTAACGTATCAGCTAATCCTGACAACATTACAATCATAGTCAATGGAGAAATGATGGAATTTGGAACCGACGCAAATGACCCTTATCCTTACATCAAAGAAGGCAGAACTTTAATACCTTTTAGAAGAATTTTTGAAAAATTGCAAATGGAAGTAACATGGGACAACGAAACACGCACAGTACATGCTAAAAATGAAACCACTGTCATGGAACTTGGCATAGGGCGAAAAACTGCAATTGTAAATGGTGAAGAACATACTTTAGATGTAGCCCCTGAGATAACAGATGACAGGACATTTGTTCCTTTAAGATTTGTAAGTGAAAGTGTTGGGGCAGATGTAGACTGGGATGCTGCAACAAG
>JAAYTS010000037.1 GCA_012517995.1 Clostridium sp. | reverse complement strand
TGTTGTATACTATTATACATAGAAGATGTCATCCTTTCTATTTATTATTTTTGGTTAATTAATATCTTAACAGGATGTCATCTTCTTTTCAATTATATATGGTATTTTATGTCTCATTCCCTACAATAACTTTACGCTAACTTATTTTTTTATAAAATTTATAAAAAATTATGTATTTAAGTATAAAAATATTTATAAAAACACTTTTAAAAATTTGGCATAAAGCTATTGTATTTATCATTAAACAGTTGATTTTGCTTAGGTTGACTTTATTATGAGACTACTTTAAACTATACATATACAACTAATATAGTATTAGGAGTTGGTGACTATTTTTAAAGAAATATTTAGTCCAAATGTTTATACATTGGTAGTTCTTCCTTTGTTTATTTTTGTAGCAAGAATCCTAGATGTTTCTATAGGAACAATAAGAATTATTTTTGTTTCAAGAGGGAAAAAATTTCTTGCCCCTATTTTAGGCTTTTTTGAAGTTTTAATCTGGATTATTGTTATTGGACAAGTTATGCAAAATCTTGGAAGCGTTTTTTCATATATAGCATATGCAGGCGGTTTTGCAACGGGAACTTTAGTAGGAATGATTATTGAGGAAAAGCTGGCAATAGGAGTGGTAGTTGTCCGGATTATAATTATGAAAGATCAATGCCAGATACAAAAGCGTCTATCTGAAGCAGGATTTGGAGTTACCACTGTTGATGCATACGGGAAGACTGGGGAAGTAAAAATAATATATTCCATTATGAAGCGTAAAGAGTTGGAAGATGCTATTGATATAATAGAAAGCTGCGACTCAAAGGTATTTTATTCCATTGAGGATGCTAAAAAAGTAAACTTAGGTGTATTTAGGACAAAGGAGGCAATACCTTATAATAAAAGGAACAAGTTTGGAATCGCCAGGTTTCATAGAAGGTCTGGGATCAAATAAAGCAGGCTTCGGTAAATGTAAAAACGGGAAGTGGTTTAAAGATGGATAAGGATATTTTGCCAAAGGCATGGGAAAGTGTGCTAGGCTCAGCTACTTTTATACCTGTAATAGTAAAATCCATTGAACGGTTTCATGATACCAGTTGGCACATGGAGCCTAATGTTCATGAGCTTTTTGAGATGGTGTATATCAAAAAGGGAAATGCTGTATTTGAAATATCAGGAACTTCTGTTGAAATAGGTCCTAACAACATTATTATAATAAAGCCAAGACAGTTTCATAAATTTGTTGTAAAGTCCAAGACAGGCTGCGAATTTATTGTTTTAAATTTTGGGTTTGAAAATAAATTTGACAATCAACTTGCTGAGGTTTCTTTAGAAGATTTCTTAAACTTTGTAAACAAAAAAGAATGGGGGGCTTTTATATCTTTAAAAGTCAGCCACAAAAATGAAATAATTAATCTTCTAAATAGAATACTAAAAGAGCGTGAGAACCCTGAAATTGGAAGTGAGTTTTTAAATTATTTACTTGTTTTAGAGTTGTTTGTTTTAATATCAAGAGCATTAAAAATGGAATGGGAAAACAGTATAAAAAATAAAAGTCCTAAATTAAAAGAACTTATACAAGCAGCTGTTAATTTTATAAACAATAATTATGAAAGGGATATCTCCTTAACGGATATTTCTAAATATGTATTTTTAAGCACAAGTTATTTTACTAGAGCATTTAAAGAAGAAATGGGAGTAAGCCCTATAAATTATCTTTTAACTGTCAGGGTAGAAAGAGCAAAGGAATTATTAAGAGAGACAGATGCTAAAATAAGTGATATTGCTTTAAGTGTTGGTTTTTCTAATCAGCAGAGATTTAATGATATATTTAAAAAATACACCAAAAAAACCCCCCTTCAATATAGGAAAAGTTTTTAACCTGGATGGAATAAGAGAAAGTCTACAACTACAATTGACTATGTCAAGCCTAAATGGATATACTGTAGCTAACAATACAGATTATACAAAAATCTTTTAAATAAATGAGCTTGAAATAAATCAAAAAACATTAAAAAGGTAGCCTTATTAAGGTAAATATCAGGTAGAATAAATTATTTTTAAGATTTATAATTGATACTATAAATTTTAAATTTATTTAGTGTTATAATATTTAGAGAAAATCTATATAACATATATGTATTTTAAAATGCAAAAATTACAATATAGAAATATATGTGGATATTTATAACATATGAAATTATAAAAGGAGGATTTTAAATATGAAAAAGTATAATATCGGAGTTATACCAGGTGATGGTACAGGACCTGAAGTTGTTGAAGAAAGCGTTAAAGTTTTAAAAGCCGTTAGTAAAAAACATAATTTCCAAATGGATTTAGAGTATTACGACCTAGGTGGGGACAGATATTTAAAAACAGGAGAAGTATTAACTGATAATGATATTGAAAAGATAAAAACAAGAGATGCTGTTTTGCTTGGTGCAATAGGACATCCTGACGTTGCTCCTGGTATTTTGGAAAAAGGTATACTATTAAGACTCCGCTTTGAGCTTGATCAGTATATTAATCTAAGACCAGTTATCCTTTATGAAGGAGTTGACACTCCTTTAAAAGATAAAGGACCTGAAGATATTGATTTTGTTGTTGTAAGAGAGAATACAGAAGGACTATATGCAGGAGGAGGAGGTTTCTTAAAGAAAGGTACTCCTGATGAAATTGCAATCCAAGAATCAATAAATACCCGCAAAGGTGTTGAAAGATGTATCAGATTTGCATTTGAGTATGCAAAAAAGAGAAACAAAGGTAAAAGAGTAACTCTTTGTGGAAAGACCAATGTTTTAACATATGCTTTTGATTTATGGGAAAGAACTTTCTATGAAGTGGCAAAAGAATATCCCGATATAGAAACAGATTACAGCCATGTTGATGCTACATGTATGTGGATGGTTAAAAATCCAGAGTTCTTTGATGTTATTGTTACGGACAATATGTTCGGGGACATTATAACTGACCTTGGAGCAGTAATTCAAGGGGGAATGGGAATAGCTGCCGGTGGAAACATAAATCCTCAGGGAGTATCAATGTATGAACCTATAGGAGGATCAGCACCTAAATACACAGGCAAAAATGTTATAAATCCTCTTGCAGCAATAGCAGCGGGACAGATGATGCTAGAACAGCTAGGAGAAGTTAAAGCAGCAGAAGATATTGAAAATGCAATTAAAAAGGCTGTTAAAAATGATATTAAAAACTTAGGTGCAGGTAAAATGGGTTATGGAACTAAAGAAGTGGGAGACCTTATAGTAAGTTACCTATAAGAACAAGATGTTACACGAAGGTGTACATAACTTAAATGAAAAACAACAAGGGTTAAGCTTATATTAATATAAGCTTAACCCTGATATTTTGAAAAACAAAATCAGATGAACCAATAAAAACAATTAGTACTTGGAAAACTTAGCAACCAATTTACCTATTATTTTTATTTCATCTTTACCAAATACTTCCTTACCGATCAAATCACTGTCGGCTTTTAAAATAACCTTGTCTGGATCTTCATGAGGGCTGTAATATCTTAAGATGGTAAGGTTTTCGTACATAAGCAGTATTATATCTCCGTCATTAAGCTCTGGTGCTATGTTAACTATTAAAGTATCTTCATAGGTGATGCCGCTGTCTAAAAGACTGTTGTCAGGACATTTGATTATAAAATGATTTTCAGCATTCTCAAACAAATGAGCTGGTACGGGATAGTACTTAACAATGTTGTACATGTTAAACAGATCATCTACATTACGTTCACTTATTTTTTTAATTAGCGGAAGATATGCGTGGTCGGCATAGTTTGAGTTTTCCTGTACAAGCTGAATAGATCTTGCCACTCTTGGTTGTCTTCTTATTACACCTTTTTCTTCAAGTCTGTTTAGTATACCTTGAACCGCACCAGGTGTCTTTTCACCAATTAATTCGCCTATTTCCCTTACAGTAGGAGGCATTCCATTTTCCTTAATGAATGACTCAATTGCAGTATAGACCTTTTTTTGTTTTGAAGTTAAGAAATTAAAATCCACAGACACTTTAACCATCCTTTATTTATTTATTTATTTAGTTTATAAAATACATTTAGTAGGTTTACATAATAAGTAGCATGATAGATATTAGTTTAGCAAAAAATAAGTATGTTTTCAAATTTAATTATTGGTAATTATGTAAACAAGATGAAAACAATATAAATTGCGTAGAATATACAAAAATATATGTTATTTGTATAGCTAGATCTATTGCAAAGAATAAATTGGAGATAAATGCAAATAAAAAACAAGTTCTTAATATCATTATATACTATTTATGATATTTTGTACAGTGTTTAGTGAAAAGATTTTACAAAAAAAATGAATATGGATATCAAAAGCAGGAAATACTTAAACAGGGTGATGTATATGGAAAACATTAATAGCCAGAAAACAAGTACGTTTGGCACTGTTGTATTAGTTACAATTGGACTGATTTTTGCTCTGATTTCTTTATTTGGATATTCGTTTATTTTTGGAGTTATAGGTGTTATTATGGGTATACTGGCAACAAAAAATGGCAGCAAAACAGGTCTTACTGTTATAATTACAAATATGATTCTTATGGCAATAGGTTTGATATTCAGTGAAAAAATCATGGATTATGTAATGAATTTTATAAATTAACATAAACACAAAAGTTATACTTAGACTTAATTTTATTTAACTTTATTATGTACATCTAATCATTTCAGAATTTATTGTCATTTTCCTATGCATACAGTATAATAATTTGCATATGGTAAAATGATTTTAATTTTAGAAAGAGGTAATAAAAATGATTGATAAACAACGTATAAGGGCTGCAGTGAGAGAAATACTTATAGCTATTGGGGAAGACCCTGATAGAGAAGGATTGGTAGAAACTCCTGACAGAGTGGCAAGAATGTATGAAGAAATATTTGCAGGAATGTACACTGATCCTAAAGATTATATTAAAGTATTTCAAGAAAACAGCCATGAAGAGATGATTCTTGTAAAGGATATTCCTATGTATTCAGTGTGTGAGCACCACCTGCTTCCTTTTGTTGGAATTGCACATGTGGTTTATATACCTAAAAAAGGCAAAATACTAGGGCTTAGTAAATTAGCTAGGATTGTGGATATTATAGCCAAAAAGCCTCAGCTGCAGGAACGTTTGACTAGTGAAGTTGCGGATATAATTATGAACAGTATAAATCCATTAGGGGTTGCTGTAGTAGTTGAAGCTGAGCATTTATGTATGACTATGAGAGGGGTAAAGAAGCCAGGGTCAAAAACTGTAACTTCAGCTTTAAGGGGAATAATAAAAACCGATGCCAGAACTAGATCAGAGGTAATGTCTCTTATAAACGGGCTATAACACTTCTTATACTTTAGCAGTGTTTAAACAAAGCAAATTTTCTCTCTGTCTGAAAATTGGTACCTACCACCTATAAAAAGCCTTAGCGCCTTTATAGGGGGTTTTTTATTTATTTTTTATTTAATGTACTTTTGAGAAAGACATATATACCTATGGAATAAATTTAATTTAGATGTTAAAATATAATCATAAGATTTTTTAAAATTAATTTAAATTTATGATTTAAAATTTATATAAATAAAAAAAAGAGAAAAAGAAATAAAAAGATAATAAATAGATATGAAATAGTTTATTTTAAAAGGGTTTATATTGCCCGTAGGGGTTGTATTATATAGGTGTATGTATTTTTCTGGAAGAGGTGGTATGGTGATTATCGTTTTTACTGTCTACAATTCAGACGGGGAATCTGTTGCGCAAACTATAAAAAGAATAAAAGAGGGGGACAATGAGGCTAGAGAGAAATTCATTAAAGATTACATACCTTTCATTTTAAAAGTTCTTTCAAAGGATATTTTTGAAACCTCTAACATAAAGAATTGTGACGAATATAGTATAGGGTTGATTGCCTTTAATGAAGCTATTGAAAAATATGATTCAAAGAAAAGTTCCACCGGATTTAATTTTTTTAGTTTTGCTGAACAGGTAATAAAAAGAAGGATAATTGATTATTTTAGGTTTAAATCCAAAAGCAGGCACGAACTTCCATTTTCGTACCTGGAAAATGACGAGAAAAATTATGAAGAAAGATATTTAAGGGATGATACAGGGTCCAAATTTGAAAGAATTGAATTGTTTCAAGAAATAAAACACTACAATAAGAAATTAGAATCTTTTGGAATGAAGATTAGCGATATGCCAAAATACATGCCTAAACACAGAGATTCAAGAGAGATGTGCAGTGATATAGCACGTAAGATTGTTGAGAACAAAGAAATATACAACAAACTAATCACCAAAAAATACCTTCCGATAAAAGAGTTAACAAAAATAGTGGATTTTCATCCCAGGACTTTGCAAAGAAATAGAAATTATATTATTTCTTTATGCCTTATATATGGTAATGATTATGAACATTTAAAGTCCTACTTAGGAAACTCGAAAGAGGTGATTAAATGAAATTTAAAGGTTTAATTATGGACATTAGCCAACATACAGTTACTGTTTTAACTAGAAATAATGAATTTTATAAATTAAAAAGAAAACCTACTATGTATAAATCTCAGGAAATAGAGTTTAAAAAATCAGATATTATAAATTTAGTTTACTATATGAAAAGGTTATCAGTGGCTGCAGCTTGCTTTGCATTGATTTTAACAGGAATGATATTTGGTGATGTTATTCCTGCTTGGAATGCAAATAATTCAGATGTTTTTGGATATGTAAGTCTTGATGTAAATCCAAGTATTGAGTTTGAAATTGACAAAGAACAAAAAATATTAGGTGTATCTTATTTAGAGGGTTTAGCAGATAATATAGAAGAAGATTTGAATCTTAAGGGAATGGAAATTAGCGAAGGGCTATTTAAGGTGATAGGATATTATAACCAAAAAAGTATATTAAGTGATAGTAAGGAAAATTATGTTTTGCTTGCAGGAGCAGTTAATGATAAAAATAAAATAGTTAGAAAAAATATACAAGAAGCAGAAAAGAAAATAATTAATAGTTTGGAAAGTTATAGGAATAAAGTCCAGGAAGATTTTCAGAGAATTAATATGATAGTTATAGAATCTAGTTCTGAACATATGAAGTTGTCAAAGGAAAACCATATTTCAATGGGCAAATACACCATATTTACTGAGATCAACCAAATAAAAGATGATATTTCAATTGAAGAGTTCAAAGAATTATCATTAAAGGATATTATTGAAGAATATATGAAGTTGCCAAAAAATCATTTAGATTCAGAGGAAGAAGTTGAATCAACGCCAGATGTAGCAACTACTCCAGAAAACACGCCAGCGCCAGATACCACAATTATGCCTACAGAAGAAGTTGTGTCAACACCTACACCTTCAGCAACATCTACACAGATGCCTACGCAGACACCTACACGGACACCTACACCTTCAGCAACACCTGTAGCAACCTCTATAGTGACTTCTACACCTTCAGTAACACCTACATCTTTAGCAACACCTACACCTGCTGTGGTGATGCCACCTACGCCAACTCCAAATGCGATACCAACAATAAAACCAAGTAGCACGCCAGAGCCAGTTGCAACACAAAGACCAAGACCGACACCTAGTGCAGCACCAACTATAAGACCAAGTAGCACACCAGAGCCAAGTGCAACACAAAGACCAAGACCGACGCCAAAGCCAAGTGATACACCAGCTCCAGGTGGAACACAATATCCAACATCCACACCTGGTGTAATGCCATCAGCAACGCCTGGTACTGGGGAGCCGGAGGAAATTGGTACAGGGCTTAGAGGAGAATATTATGATAATCCAGATTTTACAGGTTTAGTTGCAACATGCATAGATTCAGAAATAAATTTTGATTGGGCAAATAACCTTCCACATCCAGATTTAAAAAATGATGGCTCCATAAGTATTCGCTGGGAAGGGCAAATAAAACCACAACATACTGAGATGTATGCCTTCTATATTAACCGAGGCTATGGTGTAAGATTATGGGTTAATGATATTATGGTTATAAATGAATGGACTAAAGACATCTGGGGAATGTCAAGTTTTGGTCATATTTTCCTTGTGGGCGGCCAGAAGTATAATATAAAGCTTGAGTACTATGAGTTTAATAACTATGGAAACTATGGAAACATTAAACTAGAGTGGAGCAGTATGAATACGCCTAGAGAAGTAGTTCCACAAAGTGTCCTTTTTCCATCTGAAAAGTCTAAAGAATCCTCAGGAAATGAGGGCGGTTTTAAAGCTGATTTCTTTAATGATATGGATTTTGAAGATTTCAGGGAAAAAATGATGGAGTCAGATAATAATTTTAATTGGGGAATTGATTATCCGTATAAATCAACGTTTAATAATGAAATTTTTAGTTCAAAATGGACAGGCGAGATTCAACCTTTATATAGCGAAGAATATACATTTTATATTACATACAGCAGCGGTGCCGTATTGTGGGTTAATGGGACTATGGTAATTAATGGATGGAATGACATGTGGAATGCAACAAACACAGGAAAAATTTACCTTGAAGCAGGGAAGAAATATGATATATGTCTAGAGTACTATAAAAATATGGGCAGTGAAGAGATAAAGCTTGAATGGAGTAGTCCAAGTATGCCTAGGAGTGTTATTCCACAAAGCTAATTCTATTTGTAAGATAGAAATTTATTTTTAGGTTGAGGACTAAGCCTTTTGGCAGTCAATATATAAAAATAGGGGGAGATAAAATGAAAAAAGCTTTTAAAAAAGCTGGAGTTTTTGTTTTGGTTATGTTAGTCGTTATTACCATGGTAGTTTGTTTAGCTGACATTAGCCAGATGAAAAAAGCTTCAGCAAGCAGCGTTTCTTATGGCGACTTAAACGATGACGGAAAAATTGACTCTTTGGACTTGTCTCTATTGTCAAGGTACATAATGGAAGTAATTGATACCTTACCAGTATCAGAAATTGCAGCAGACTTAAATGGTGATGGGGTTGTGAATTCAGTAGATGCTTCATTGCTTAGCAGGTATATACTTGAAATTATTGATGAATTTCCTGTTGAATCAGAAGAGGAACAGGTTATAGTGACACCTCCACCACCACAAAAGACACCAGGTCCAAATACCAAGGATGCACTTAGGAAAATTGAAGCTGAAGACTATAATGAGACCAACTCAACTACAATTCAGGTTGTAGGAACAGGGGATGGAGACAATGCAATAGGTTGGATTGAGCCAGGAGACTATATTGTGTTTAAAGATTTAAACTTTAGTCCAGGTGCTAATTCAGTGGAAGTATATGCAGCAACTGAAAATGACAGTGTTGATATTGAAATAAGACTTGACAGTCCAGAGGGTTTCCCAGTAGCAATATTAACAGTTGAAAACACTGGCGGATGGAATTTCTACGATACAGCATTTACAAATATGAAAGCGCCAATTGATGGTGTGTATGATTTGTATGTAAAATTTAAAGATTCAGTTAATATTAACTGGATTAAATTTTCAACAGCTGTTGCAACACCAAAACCAACGCCAACACCTGTACCTCCTACAACACCTATTAATGGAACTACTTTAAAAGAACTTGCAGAAAGCAGGGGAATGTATGTGGGAACAGCTGTTGGAAGTGTATTCCATCAGAGAAATGACTTAATGTACCATGAAGTTTTAAAAAGAGAATTTAATATGGTTGTGGCAGAAAATGAAATGAAATTTGACACAATAAGACCATCAAAAGACCAGTATAACTTTAATCCTGGAGACAGATTGGTTGAATTTGCAGAGGAACATGGAATGGCAGTTCGTGGACACACATTGATATGGCATAATCAAACACCAGGATGGCTTGAAAATGGAAATTGGACACGTGAAGAGCTTCTAGACATTATGAGAGACCATATTTACACTGTAATGGAACACTATAAAGGAAAAATTGTACATTGGGATGTTGTAAATGAGGCGATTTCTGACAATAACGGTGCTTTAAGAACTCACGATTCAATATGGATGAGGGTTATTGGTGAAGATTATATTGAATATGCATTTAAATTTGCAAGAGAAGCAGACCCGGATGCATTGCTATTCTACAATGACTACAATATATCAGATATGGGCGGCGTAAAAGCTGATGCTTGTTACAACCTTGTAAAAAGATTGGTTGAAAAAGGAGTACCAATTGATGGAGTTGGATTCCAGGGTCACTATATTAATAATATGCATTCAAGTTATATACAAAATATTGATAGAAACGTAAAACGTTATGCAGATTTAGGTATAGAAGTTGCATTTACAGAAGTTGATATTAGAATGAATCAACATGGAAGCGAACATGATTTACAAATACAGGCTTCAAACTACGGAGATGTGGCTTCCATAGCAGTAAACAATCCTAATGTAAATACATTTGTAATTTGGGGATTTACTGACAAGTATTCATGGGTAACACAACAATTCCCAGGTGAAGGTCGTGCATTAATTTTCGATGAAGACTATTTACCAAAGCCAGCATATTTCTCAGTTGCAGATGCATTTAAGAAAAAGTAAATTAAATTTAAAAGAGTCTGTTGCACTAAAAATTAGTGCAACAGACTCTTTTTTTTGCTGTTATTATAATATATTTAGGGATTTCCCAAAACATTTTTTAAACAAATCATTATATTCATTTGAAAGACTTAATTCCAGTTCAGCATCACCATCTTTAATTGTCTGGATTTTAACTGAAGTATCTAAAATTTGACACTCTAAGGATTGTATTACTCCTGTTTCGCTTCTGTCTAAGCACTCGGCTAGTTTTAAGAGGATTGAAAGTTTTTCATGAATTTCAATATCTCCAGGTAAAAGAACAGAGGAATATTTACTTTGCCAATTCTCATTAAAGTGCTTGTCCGAATGGGAAGCAGCTATTGCAGAAATAAGGATAGTTTCCCTTAAGGTAAGACCATTTAATCTGGAATTTAGTATAATGTAAAATGAATGTTTATGGTGTTCGTAATAGCTTATGGAAATACCAATGTCATGAAGAAGGGAAGCTACTTTAAGAAGTTTTCTTTCCCTATCACCTAATTTGTGTAGTGGCTTTAGTTGATCAAATAAAGACAATGAAATAAAGCAAACTTGCTCTGCATGTTTCTGCCTTATGCCATAAAGGTGCATAAAACTAGAAAGACTCATTGAAAGGGCATCTTTTTGAGGTATTAGTTTTGAATTTAAAAAAATATGTTCATATAGTATGCCTTCTCTTAATCCAAAACCACTTATTACAAGTTTTGAAGGAGAAACTGCAGATATTATAGCATTTAAAATAGCAAGTCCCCCAACTATTATGTCAGTTCTGCTTTTAGAAATGCCGTTAATTTTTTTTCTGGATTCCAAATCTGTATTTTTTAACATATCATATACAAATTGGAAGTCCCCTATACCTATTTGGTAGTTATGAGTTTTGTTAAGTGGATAATTTATATGGTTTCTATGAATTTTACCAAGGTTTCTGATTACACCGCCTACACCTATTAGGACTAAATTTTTTTTCTCAAAAAGCCAGTCTGATTCAGACAATAAATTTTTAATATAGTTGTAGAGGACATGAAGTTTTTGTGGAGAAATAGTATTTTTACCCAAAAACTTTTCTGTTGCAACAATAGAACCAATAGGAAGGCAGATATGATTTTGCATATGTTTATCCTTAAATTTTATTATTTCAGTACTTCCACCACCAATATCAACAATTATACCCTCATTTATGTCCATGGAATTAGCAATTGCTTTATACACATACATGCATTCTTCTTTACCTGAAAGAATTTTAAATTTTATTCCAGTGGAATTGCTAAGAAGTCTTAGAAGGTGATCCCGGTTTTCTGCCTTTCTCATGGCAGCAGTGGCTACCCCAATTATTCTGTTTGCACTAATTTCATGTGCAGCACACAGTTTTTTATAGAGTTTAATAGTTTTTATTGTTCTGTGCATAGCCAGATCATTTAAAAATTTATCACAAACCATATTTTCCATAAGCCTTATTGGATCGTTAATATCGTCAATTAATCTAAAGGCACCGTTTTTTCCCACTTCAAAAACCACAAGTCTCACTGAATTTGAACCTAAATCTATTATTCCTACTTTTTTTGGCATTTGTAATCCCACTTTTCTAATTTATTATTAAAATAGAATTTTCAACTTTGTAATAATGTAATTATACCACAGAAAGTAAATACACCCAAAACACTTTAATAATTTAACAATTTTTATTATAATAAATATATCGAAAGGAGAGAAGGCACGTGGTTAATGCGAGAATTGTCCAAATTGATAATATGAATGTTTCGAAAGAAGAAATACGCAAAATAGGTGTGGATGCTAATTCAATACCCTATCTTGCGTCTAAGGCACTTTTTATTGTTATGAAAATAGAAAATATAAGTGCATATGCTGCAAATATTATAAAGCATGAGATGCTTGCAAAAGGTGGAGATGCAGCTGTAAACAGAGGTGTTTTTGACTGCAGTATAAAAGAATCTGATGTGCTTTTAATGGGCACATATAGTCAGTATGGAAGGCTTATTTATAAACTTAGTGCTTACAGAGGGGTTTTTACAGAAATAGCAGATGAGATTCAAAGGGTAATTAAAGTGCTGGATATTGGAAAACCAAAGTATTTTGAATGTGGCAAATATAAACTCCCAATTGGAGAAAAAACATATGTAATGGGTATACTAAATGTTACCCCGGACTCTTTTTCTGACGGAGGGAAATATACAAATTTAGACAAAGCTATAAAAAGAGCTATAGACATGGTGGAAAACGGAGCAGATATAATTGACGTTGGAGGTGAATCAACAAGACCCGGATACCAGCCTGTTGACCCTTTTGATGAAATAAGCAGGGTTGTACCTGTTATTGAAAAGTTAACCAAGGAAATAAATGTGCCTATTTCTGTGGATACATCAAAAGCTATAGTGGCGGAAAAAGCAATTATGGCTGGAGCATGTATTATAAATGATATTTGGGGAATGCAAAAAGATGAAAATATGGCAGAGGTTGTTTCCAAAACAGGGGCAGGTGTTATAATTATGCATAACAGCGATAGTACAGAGTATACAGATTTAATGGGGGATATAATAGGATTTTTAAAGAAAAGCATTAAAATGGCAGAGAATGCCGGGGTACGCAGGGAGAGCATTGCTGTAGACCCTGGTATAGGATTTGGAAAGACACTTGAGCATAATTTAGAAGTAATGAGAAGGCTTAAAGAATTGGATTCTTTAAATACACCAGTATTAATTGGAACATCAAGAAAGTCCCTTATTGGAAACATATTAGAGCTTCCTGTAAATGAGAGGCTTGAAGGGACTGCCGCTACTGTAACATTGGGAATTGCCAATGGTGCAGACATAATAAGGGTTCATGATGTGAAGGAAATGGTTCGGGTGGCAAGAATGACAGATGCCATGGTTAGAATCTAATAATAAATTAATAATAAAAAAGGTGATTTTATGGATAGTATTATTTTAAAAAATATAAAACTTTATGGTTATCATGGAGTACTTTTAAGTGAAAGGGAAAACGGACAGAAGTTTAAAATAGATATAGAGATGTTTGTAGATTTGAAAAAGGCTGGGGAAAGTGATAATCTTGAAGATACAGTAGATTATTCAAAAGTTTATGATATTGTTAAAAGAATTAATGAAACCAACAAATTTCGACTTATAGAAAGATTTGCCCATGTAATTTCCCAGGAAATAATGTCGACATATAAAGAAGTACAGGAAGTAATTGTTTGTATAAAGAAACCTTCTGCACCTGTCAAAGGAAAATTCAAGTGGATGGGAGTAAAAATAAAGAGGTCAAGAAATGAAGCATAATGTGTTTTTGTCTCTTGGTTCTAACGTGGGAAATAGGGAAGGATATTTAAAAAAGGCAGTAAAGGAAATTTCCCTGCTGGAAAATGTAGACTTGGATAAAGTATCAGATATTTACGAAACTGAGCCTTGGGGATATTCTGAGCAACAGAATTTTTTAAATATGGCGGTATCAATTTATACAAAATTAGATGCTGAAAGTCTTCTTGGAAAACTGCAAAATATAGAAAATTTATTAAATAGAAAAAGGATTGTTAAATGGGGACCTAGAACTATAGATATTGATATACTGCTTTTTGATTTATTAAAACTAGATTCAGAGTACCTTAAAATACCTCATCCTTTAATGTTTGAGAGAGTTTTTGTATTGGTGCCCCTAAAAGAAATATATCATGGAAATGAAATTTTTGGTATTGACATTGATGAAATGATAAACAAATATAAAGAAAACCAAAAAGTAAAGTACCATAAAAAATTTGAATTTTTACCATAGAAAAATTCACCTGATTAAAGTCAAATTTTCAAGACTTAATTTAAGTCTTGAAATTTATATAAATATTTATAGCCAAAAAATTTATTTGAATTGAAGTATTATAACTAAAAAATTTCTTTAAATGAAGTGTTATAATGACAAAAGGGTCACGGAGGTGTCTCTATGGTAGAAGTATATTATTATGTTCCCATTGAGGAATTAGAAAATGCTGTGGAGTGTGGATTAAAGCTTTCAAAATGGTATGACAAGGAAGTTTTAATTGGTTTAGAAAGAACCAAATGTATTTCTGCGCTTTTAAACCCTAAAGATGATATTGAAAAATACAACTCAGACAAACTAAAATGTATTAAGTTTGAGTTATATCAAAAATACTGTTATGTAGCGGACAGGTACTTGTATGAAGTAGGACTTGTTCACAATGAAATTATGAAACTATATTTAGACTCTATTATGCCTATAGAAAACTATATCTTTGGATTATATAGATTTCCCGAATGTCTTATTACAAGTACAATTATTGGAGATCAGGTTAGCATTTTAAACAAAAGATTAGACTCTCCTATCCTGTATGACAACTCTGAAGAGCTGTATGTAAATAATATAGTGGAAGACTATAAAAATGCCGATTCAAATTTTAATGATACTTTGTTATATCATTATTATTCATATTTGGCAGAAAACAAAAAACTAAAAAAATATGAAACTGATACAATGGTGGTTTTTCTTGATGAAAAAATTCAAAGACCCTATGTTATAAAAAAGCCAGATTTATAAATAGATTGTATTTAAGAGAGGTTAGAAGTGAAAAATAGAATTTTAAAAAAGTTAAAAAACTCAAATAAAGAATATGTCTCGGGAGAGCAATTAAGTGAGTGTCTGGGAGTTTCAAGAACATACATATGGAAATGTATCAAGGAGCTTAGAGAAGAAGGATATATTATTGAGTCTTCTCCTAAGTTAGGGTATAAATTATCTTATATTCCAGATATTATAAACAACAAAGAAATAATGGAGGAAAGAGAAAGTAAGTTGCTTGGTAAAAATGTAATTTACTTTTCTCAAATTGACTCAACAAATAATTATGCAAAAAAAATTGCCCAGGAAGGGTGTGAAGAGGGTACAGTTGTCATAGCTGACTTGCAAATATCTGGAAGAGGTAGGCTGGGAAGACAGTGGAATTCAAAAGATAAAAAGGGAATTTTAATGTCTGTTGTACTAAAGCCTGAAATATCCATAGAAGAATTGCAGATTATTACCCTTGCAGCTTCTATTGCAGTAGTGGAAGCCGTAAAAGAATTGACAGGTATTGACTTGGGGGTAAAGTGGCCAAATGATATAATATTAGATGGAAGAAAAGTTTGCGGCATTTTAACTGAAGCTAGTATGGAGATGGATAAAATTAATTTTGTAGTTTTAGGAATAGGTTTGAATGTTTGGCATGAAAAAAAGGATTTCCCCAGTGATTTGGAAGAAAAAGCTACGTCATTAGCAATTTATTTGAGGCAAAAAGGACAATTAAATGATATAATTATAAGAAGGAGCGAATTAATAAAAAGAATTTTGTTTAAGTTAGAGGAACTATACCATAAGGTTAATAGAGGAGATTTGGATTTAATAACAGCTCTTTGGAAGAAGTATTCTGTTACTTTAGGAAAAGAAGTACTTATTGCAGTTAAAGGTGAACAACATAATGGAGTGGCTATAGATATAACAAAAGAAGGCAAGCTTATTGTTCAATGTATCGATGGAACTAGAAAGGAAGTGTTATCAGGTGAGATTTTTGTAAAGGGCCTTTTAGGGTATTGACAAATGTATTATATTAAAAGAAAAGGGGGTTATTACAATTAATAGTAGTAACAATAGAGGGAATAATTATAAAAACACCAGAGTAAATAGCGATAATAGCAGCAATAAGACAAAAGACTATCAGAAAAAAAAGAACATTGATTTTGTGTCTAAAGGCAACAACAATTCAAAATATCAAAATAGAAATAAAAAAAGCAGCTATGGCAAAAATAATAATTATAAAGATGGCAATTCACATAGAAGTGGAAATTATCACAAAAAAGATTTTGGTAGCTTTAAACAAAATCACCAAAACAAAAAGTCATATTACAAAAATACAGAAAAAACAAAAAATACTGAGACTATAGCAGATATAAAGTTAGATATTGAGAGAATAGAAAAGGAAATAAGACTTGAAATAAAAGAGATTAAAAGTTTAAAGCTTGGTGTTTAGTTTAAATTTCAAAGAATTACTTGAAGAAGAAGGTATAAGGAATGATACTTGTTTTAGATGTGGGAAATACAAATATAACTTTAGGGGCATACGAAGGAAAGAATCTTATTAATTACTGGAGAATGTGCACAGACAGAGGAAAGTCATCAGATGAATTTGGCATGTTTATACTGGATTTATTAAGATATGAAAATATTAAAGTTTCTGATATAGAAGCGATAATTATAGCATCTGTTGTGCCTCCTATGATGTATTCACTAGAACATGCATTTAGAAAATATTTCAAATTAGAGCCTATTGTTGTTGGACCAGGTATAAAGACGGGGATTAATATAAAATATGACAATCCAAAGGAAGTTGGTTCGGATAGAATTGTAAATGCAGTAGCTGCATGCACTATATATGGAGGCCCTGTAATAATTGTTGATTTTGGTACAGCTACTACTTTTTGTGCTATATCTTCTAAAAATGAATACCTGGGTGGGGTAATTTGTCCTGGAATTAAAATTGCGGCAGAGGCTTTATTTCAAAAGACAGCTAAACTTCCCCGTATAGAGATTGCAAAGCCAGAGGCAGTTATAGGCAAGAATACAGTAGCTAGTATGCAATCTGGAATGGTATATGGTTATGTTGGAAAAGTAGATTATATAGTAAAGCGGATTAAAGAAGAAATGAAGGAAGACAATATAAAAGTAATTGCCACAGGTGGAATGGCAAGGTTAATAGCTAGCGAATCTGAGACAATTGATAAAATAGATGGTCTTATTACATTAGAAGGCTTGAGAATAATATATGATATGAATAAGAAGGATTAAAAACTTAGTATAAAATTGGGGGGTATTTTATGACAATTGAAGAAGAGGCATTAAAGGCACATAATGAATGGAAGGGCAAGATAGAAGTAATTAGCAAAGTAGCTGCAAATAGCAAAAAAGATTTGTCATTGGCATATACTCCAGGAGTTGCAGAGCCTTGTCTTGAAATCCAGAAAGATATTAATTTGTCTTATACATATACAAGAAGATGGAATTTAGTTGCAGTTGTTACTGATGGAAGTGCAGTTTTAGGTCTTGGTGATATAGGACCAGAAGCTGCAATGCCTGTTATGGAAGGTAAATGTGTATTGTTTAAGACTTTTGCAGATGTTGATGCATTTCCTCTATGTATAAAGTCAAAGGATGTTGATGAAATAGTTAATACAATAAGACTTTTACAGGGAAGTTTTGGAGGAATAAACATTGAGGACATTTCAGCTCCCAGATGTTTTGAAATTGAAAGAAAGCTTAAAGAACAATGTGAAATACCTGTATTTCACGATGATCAACATGGAACGGCAGTTGTAACTTTAGCTGCTCTCATTAATGCACTAAAGATAGTGAAGAAGGATATAAAGGATATTTCTGTAGTTATAAATGGTTCAGGAGCAGCAGGAATAGCTGTTGCCAAGCTTTTAATGAGCACAGGACTTAGAAAGGTTATTTTGTGCGATAGAAAAGGAGCAATTTATAAAGGACGAGATAATTTAAACAAAGAAAAAGAAGAAATAGCTGCTATTTCAAATGTTGAAATGAAAAAGGGCATATTAGAGGAAGTAATAAAAGGGGCAGATGTATTTATTGGAGTTTCAGCCCCTGGAGTTTTGACAAAGGAAATGATAAAAACTATGGCAAAAGACCCAATTATTTTTGCCATGGCAAACCCAGTTCCTGAAATAACGCCCAAAGAAGCAAAAGAAGCAGGAGCAAAGGTTATAGGTACAGGAAGATCTGATTTTCCAAATCAGATAAATAATGTTTTGGCTTTTCCAGGTATATTCAGAGGCGCTCTTGATGTTAGAGCCAGTGATATAAATGACCAGATGAAAATAGCTGCAGCAGAAGCAATAGCATCTTTAGTAAGTGATACGGAGCTAAATGAAAATTATATTATACCTGAACCTTTTAATCCCAAAGTAAGCCAAAAGGTTGCAAAGGAAGTGGCAAAAGCAGCAATACAGTCAGGTGTAGCAAGAATATAAACAATGCCATAAAAAATATTATGAATTTCAAAAAAAGGTCTAGTTTATTGCAAACTAGACCTTTTTAAATCCACGGCTTTTTTCTTAAAGAAATTAATGGTATAATGGTTTCAGATAGTCAGATAGATAGAATAAAAAATATTAAGTTAGGGGTATGTATTATGAAAGAAAATGTGAAAGAAAGAAAAAGAACAAGGTTGTATAGAGTTTGGCACACCGATAAAAAAATCTGTTCAAAATTTGACGAAAAACAAATTTCGAAAGTAACTGCGTCAAATGTCAAAGAAGCCAAACAAAAAGTTTTAGAAATGTTTCCGGAACATAGAGTAACATCGGTATGGCTAATAGAAAAATAAAGTATACCGCAAATAAAATGGAGAGGAGCTGTCAACATTAATCTGAATATTCCAATATACGAAGCTTTAATGAAGTATTCAGGCAAAAGTCCAGTTTCTTTTCACATGCCAGGACATAAATTAGGGAAGGATGTTAACATCCCCCATGATAATAATCTATATTTAATGGATGTGACCGAAGTTCCAGGCTTGGACAATTTGCATCAGCCCAATGGAGTAATAAAGGAAGCACAAGAACTTGCTGCAAAAGCTTTCGGGGCTGACCACACTTTCTTTTTGGTGAATGGTTCCACTTGTGGCATACAAGCTGCCATTATGTCTTTGTGCAAAAGAGGAGATAAGCTTATAGTGGCAAGGGATTGTCACATGGCAGCTATAAATGGGATGATGCTTGCAGGAGTTCAGCCTGTATACATAAAGCCAGAATTTGATAATAGTTTTAAGATACCGTCAGTATTACAATGCAAAGATATTGAGAAAGCATTGATAGAAAATAGCGATGCAGTTGGAGTTTACATAACAAGACCTAATTACTATGGAGTATGTTCTGATATTAAAAAAATATGTGGGCTGGTTCATTCCCACGGCAAAGTACTAATAGTTGATGAAGCTCATGGGGCACATTTTAAGTTTTCTGACAAACTTCCACCTAGTGCCCTTGAGCATGACAGCGATATTTGTATTCAGAGTGCACACAAGACCCTTCCGGCACTTACCCAAGGTGCATATCTTCATGTAAAGGGTTCTAGGGTGGATGTAGAAAAAATTAAATATAATCTTAATATTTTGCAGACATCAAGTCCCTCATACCTGGTGATGGCTTTTTTGGATATATCAAGGGCTGTTATGGAAAAGCAAGGGAAACAAATTATAGAGTCTTTACTTTGTGATATTGAAGAGTTTTATCAAAGTATAAATGACAGTACCCAGTTTAAAATACTTTCAAAAGATAATTTTAAATCAGGGGATTTAGACAAAACAAGATTAGTGATAAATACAAAAAACAATGGATTATCCGGATTTAACATTGAAAAAATTTTAAGAAAACAGTACAATATACAGGTGGAAATGGCTGATTTATATAATATTGTTTGTATAACCACAAATGCTAACAGGGGACAAGACTTAAAAGAACTTAGAAATGCTCTTATTGATATTGATGAAAATTATAATAAGTGCTTGCCATTACCTGATATATGTATTGAAAGTGGGAATATACCACAGCAAAAAGTTAAATTGAGTGAATTGATGCACAAAAATTTCAAAAGAAAAAAACTTACAAAGGCTTGCGGTATGGTAAGCCGGAGAATGATAACACCATATCCGCCAGGAGTTCCCGTTATCTGTCCCGGTGAAGTTATAACAGAAAAAATTATAGAAAATATAATGAGAATTTTAGAATCAGGTGGAAATGTAAATGGTGTATATGATGGATTAGAAGTAGAGGTTTTAACCTCTTTGTGATATTTATGGAGGTCTTATGAGAGGGAAGCTGATTATAATAGAAAGTGGTTCTGATGCAAGTGGCAAGGCAACTCAAACTGAAAAGCTTTTTAAAAGGCTTGTTAGTGAGAATTATAAAGTGAAAAAGATAACTTTTCCTGACTATGAAAGTGATTCTTCTGCTTTGGTAAAAATGTACCTAAACGGAGATTTTGGTAAAAACCCAGGGGATGTAAATCCATATGTAGCTTCAACCTTTTATGCTGTTGACAGGTTTGCATCCTATAAAACAAAATGGGGAAAAAATTATGAGAGTGGAGAAATAATTTTAGCAGACAGGTACACAACTTCAAACATGGTTCATCAGGCTGCGAAAATACAGGATTTAGCTGAAAAAGATGCTTTTTTAGACTGGCTGTGGGATTTTGAATTTAATATGTATAAACTTCCTGTTCCAGACTGTGTTTTCTTTTTAGATATGCCTCCAGAGTACAGCAAAATCCTTATGGATAAAAGGGCAAATAAAATCACAGGGGAAGAAAAAAAGGATATACATGAGAGAAATTATAAATACCTTGAGGACTCCTACAATAATTCTCTTTATATAGCTAAAAGATATAACTGGCTGAGGATTGACTGTATAAAAGAAGGTCAACTTAGAACCATTGAGGATATACATGAGGCAATATATAACAAACTTATTAAAACAATACTATAAAGCTACATTTATAACAAAAAATACAAAACACATTAATCTATATACAAACTATAATAAATAATAAAAGAAATGCAGTTTATCGACGATATAAAAGAAGAAGCTTTATTTTAATATAAAAATATGGAGTGATAATTATGAGAATAAAGGAAACGGTAGCAAAGACAGCTAGTATACAGGAAATAACAAATAAAGAAGAGGATAAAAGAGTAGTTGAAGGGAAAGAAACCTCTTTTAAAAATCATTTTAAGCAACTAGATGAACTGGGTTTTGAAGAAAGAATTAAGTATTTAGTAAATAAAATAGAAGAGCAAGGGGAAAAGTTAAGTAAAAAAATAGATTTAAGAGAACTAAAAATTTATAAAAGGCTTATATCTGATTTTTTAGATGAAGTTGTAACTAATTCTCATAAATTTTCTAAAGACAGCTCTTTAGACAGGAGAGGAAGATACAAGGTTTATGCAACTGTAAAAAAAATTAATAAGGAATTGGATGAACTTACTCAGGATGTTTTAAAGGGAGAGAAGGATAATATTGCAATACTAAAAAGAATTGAGGATATAAGGGGACTGGTTTTAGATCTCTTAATATAATTTTAGGCAGGGATTTTAGTGGTGAATTTCAATGATATTATAGGCCAAAACGAAGTTATAAGCCGCCTTAGAGCACAGATAAAAAATAAAAAAGTGGGACATGCATATATTTTTTCAGGTCCTAAAGGGATAGGAAAAAAGACTGTGGCTAAAATATTTGCATCTTTAGCTATATGTCAAAATAGCAGTGGAGATGAAAATTGCGGCACATGTCAGGCATGCAGGCTTTTTAGGGGAGGTTCAAATCCGGATTTTTACCACATTAAAACAGAGAAAAACACTATTGGCGTTGAAGAAATAAGAAGTATGCAAAAAGATGTGTATATAAAACCTCTTTATTCCCCTAAAAAAGTTTATTTGATAGAGGAAGCAGAAAAAATGACTGTACAGGCTCAAAATTGCCTCTTAAAGACGTTAGAAGAGCCCCCGCTATATGCAATTATTATAATGACAACATCCAATTATCAAAGTCTTTTAGAAACAATACGCTCAAGAAGTGTAATTTATAATTTCAAAAAAAATACTTTTGAGGAAGTAAAAAAATATTTAATTAATAATGGACAATTAGATATTAATGAGGCAAGCTTTATAGCTTCCTATGCAGATGGTGTTATAGGAAAGGCAAAGGAGCTTTTGGAATCTTCTGAATTTAAAGAGTTGAGGGAAAAAACAATTGAAATTCTATTAAAATTAAATGAGAAAAAACTTATAGATATTTTTTTTGCATATGATTTTTTTGAAGAAAATAAAGAAAAAATAGAAGAAATACTAGATATAATGTTGACATTTTACAGAGATATACTTATAGCGAAAAAGTTTGGAAATGAAAAAATGTTGATTAACTTAGATAAAAAAGATATTATATTAAGGAATCAAAATAATTTTTCTACGGAAAATATTTACAAAAATATTGAAGTAATTGATGATTTGCGCAATAATATAAAGAAAAATGTAAATTATCAACTTGCTGTAGAAGTTATGCTTATGAAACTTCAGGAGGAAGAATTGTAATGGTAAAAGTGGTAGGAGTAAGATTTAAAGATGCTGGCAAAATTTATTATTTTGATCCAGGTGATTTGGAAATAGGTCTTAATGAAAATGTTATAGTGGAAACTGCCAGAGGCATAGAATTTGGTTATGTAGTGGTTCCAAATACAGAAATCAGTGAAGAGGAAATAGTAACACCTTTAAAAAGTGTAATAAGGGTGGCTACTGAAGAGGATAAAAAACACCATGAAGAAAATGCTAAAAAGGAAAAAGAAGCTTTTAATATATGTCTTCAAAAAATAGAGGCTCACAACCTTGAAATGAAGCTTATTGATGTGGAATACACATTTGATAACAATAAGGTGCTTTTTTATTTTACTGCCGATGGCAGAGTGGATTTTAGAGAGCTGGTGAAAGACCTTGCCTCTGTCTTTAGGACAAGAATCGAACTAAGGCAAATAGGAGTAAGAGATGAAGCTAAAATGATGGGAGGCTTGGGGGTATGTGGTCGGGTTCTTTGCTGCTATTCATTTTTGACAGACTTTCAGCCTGTGTCTATAAAAATGGCAAAGGAACAAGGATTATCCCTAAATCCTACAAAAATTTCAGGGGCATGCGGCAGGCTTATGTGTTGTTTAAAATATGAACATGAAGCTTACGAAGAAATGATTTCAAGAGTTCCTAAAGAAGGAGCTATTGTGGAGACACCTGATGGACAAGGAGTTGTAATTTCTTCAAGCCTTCTTAAAGAGCTGGTTAAAGTGAAGCTTGATAATGAAAATGAGACTGACCTTAAAATATACGATGCAAGTGATGTTAAAGTAATAAAAGATGTCAGCCGTGATGAAATAGAAGAAGAGGTTGATATTGATTTGGAGGAATTAAAGGAATTAGAAGATTAATAAAAATAATATTTTTTAAAAGTTATTTGCTTTCGTTAGATTTAGTGGTAAAATAAAGGATGGAGTAAAGATATTATTCTATTAAAAAAGCAAAAGCGTATTCTTTATAGGAGGTGTTAGTCATGGCATACTTTATAACTGATGCATGTATTAGTTGTGGTGCTTGTGAGTCAGAGTGTCCAGTTTCTTGTATCTCTGCTGGAGATGATATTTATGTAATTGATGCTGACGCATGTATTGATTGTGGAGCATGTGCAAATGTTTGTCCTGTTGATGCTCCAGTACAGAAATAAATTTTATGGGAGATACTTTTTATTTTAAGAGACATTCATGAACTGTATTAAAACAGGCTAAAAAAGGAGTCGAAGGGTTAAATATCTTTTTTGACTCCTTTTTTTAAATATTTTAATAGAGCAGGTGTTGAATTTGGATGTAATGCTTAAAGAAAATGAGAGAATAGATGATTTACAATATAAAGGCTTAAAAATTATTCAAAAAGAAAATGCCTTTTGTTTTGGTCTTGATGCAGTTTTGGTTTCTAATTTTGCAGATGTTAAAAAAAATGATTGTGTTATAGACCTTGGCACTGGTACAGGCATTATTTCAATTTTAATTGCTGCAAAGACAAAAGCTAAATGTATAACAGGCATTGAAATACAAGAAGATATGGTAGAAATGGCAAAAAGAAGTGTAAAACTTAATAATCTTGATGATAGAGTAAAAATAGTTTGTGGCGATTTAAAAAAAAGCCCGGATATTTTTGGCACTTCTAAATTTAATGTTGTTGTTACCAATCCCCCCTACATGAATATAGGGGGAGGTCTGTTAAATCCAAAGGAAACAAAAGCCATTTCCAGGCATGAGATTTTATGCACATTAGAGGATGTTATAAAAGTGTCGGAAAAGATACTAAAACCAATGGGGCAATTTGCCATGGTTCATAGACCAGATAGATTGGTTGACATTATATGGTTAATGAGAAAGTATTATATAGAGCCTAAATATATGAGATTTGTTTATCCATCAGTAAATAAAAAAGCAAATTTAATTTTGATTAAAGGAACAAAACAGGGGAGACCACAGCTAAAAATGTTAGAACCCCTTTATGTATATAATGAAAGTGGAGAATTTTCAGATGAAATAAATAGAATTTACGGGAGAGGAGAAAATGCCGATAGCTACGTCTAAAGGAGTATTGTTTTTAGTTGCTACCCCTATAGGAAATCTTGAAGACATGACGTATAGGGGAGTAAGGGTGTTAAATGAAGTTGATATTATTGCAGCAGAAGATACCAGGCATGCAATGAAACTTTTGAATCATTTTGGAATAAAAAAGCCTCTTGTAAGTTATTATGAGCACAATAAAAAGATGAGAGGGGATCTTTTAATAAATAAGCTTCTAGAGGGAAAAGATATTGCCTTAATTTCAGATGCTGGAACTCCAGGAATTTCAGACCCGGGGGAAGATATTGTGAAACTTTGTATTGAAAATGAAATTAAAGTTACAATGGTACCAGGAGCAACAGCGGCAATAATGGGGCTGGTTTTGTCGGGAATGCCTTCAAAGAGTTTTGTTTTTGAAGGATTTCTTTCCATGAATAAAAAAGAAAGAAGAGAAAAAATAAATTCATTAAAAGAAGAAATAAGAACTATAGTATTGTATGAGGCACCTCACAAACTTTTAAACACATTAAATGATTTGTACGAAGCTTTAGGAAATAGAAAAATAGCCTTAGCCAGAGAGCTTACAAAAAAATATGAAGAAGTAATACGCCTAAATTTAAAAGATGCAATTTTAAAATATGAAGAAGAAATGCCAAGGGGAGAATTTGTTATAGTAATTGAAGGGGCAGATGAGGAAAAAATTATACAAGAAAGAATGAATAAATGGAAAGAATTAAGTGTTGAGGAACACTATCAAATGTATATTTCTCAAGGGTTTGAAAAAAAAGAAGCCATGAAAAAAGTTGCAGGTGACAGAGGCATTAGCAAAAGAGAGGTATATAGTAAGCTTGTTAAGTCTTGATTATTATGAAATTTTCATCATTATAGAATTTTAAGAGTTATAAAGTATTGAGTGTTATGTGATACAAAAAAATTAGAAATAGGTTTTGAAACAAAAAAAGAAGCTTGATTTTCATCAAGCTTCTTTTTTTAAACTTGCAAAGTTCAATTATTTTTTCAACTCTCTTAAGCAATCGGGACAAATGTTTTTAGTTTTGTAAACAGTTACGTCCTTAGCATTTCCGCAGAAAATACATGCAGGTTCGTACTTTTTAAGTATAATAGTAGAACCGTCTACATAAATTTCAAGTGCATCCTTTTCGGCGATATCAAGAGTTCTTCTCAGCTCGATAGGTAAAACCACTCTTCCTAACTCGTCAACTTTTCTTACGATACCAGTAGATTTCATAATAAATCCTCCTCCATTATAACAGTATTCGACAAACTTTGCATTTTCATCATACCATATATGCCAATAATAGTCAAGGATTTTTTAAAAGTTTTTGAAGAAAATACAATGAAAAAATGCCATTCTGATTACCAAGTTCAATAATTTTCCATACCCTTCCTTTTGTAAAATATGTTAAAGAAAAATAACAAAAAATCATTGAATATTTATATAAATTATTATACACGATTTTTTCTAAAAAACAACTAAAACTTTTAAAAAAGTCAAAAAATTTTTTAAATTTTACATTTTGTTCATAAATTTTATATCATCTGTCTTTTTGGAGATTTTAGCATATCTTTGGCCACGTTAAAACATTTAGTATAAATGCGATATAAACCCATATAATTAATTTAGAGAATGATACTTTATATGAGGGTTTGACGTGTTAAATTATATATGGGTAGGTATGCTTATTTTAGGAATTATTGTGGGGGTAATAAATGGAAGAATTGATGAGGTGACAAAAGCAATTGTTAATTCTTCACAAAATGCAATTGAACTTAGTATAGGGCTTTTAGGGATTATGTGCCTGTGGACTGGTCTTATGGGAATTGCAGAAAGAAGTAGGATTATAGAAGCAATTGCAAAAAGTTTAAGACCTATAATAAAATTTTTGTTTCCTGAGATACCAAAGAACCATCCTGCAGCAGGAGCCATAGTGATGAATTTGGCTGCCAACTTTTTTGGGTTGGGAAATGCAGCCACACCTTTGGGTATTAAAGCCATGAAAGAGCTACAAAAGCTAAATAAACATAAAGACACATCAACTAATTCTATGAGTACATTTCTTGTTCTTAACACATGCTGTGTACAATTTATACCTGCTACAATCATTGCAATAAGGGCTTCGGCAGGTTCTAAAAATCCTACAGAGATAATTGGGACTATATGGGTCACAACCATATGTGCCACTATAGTAGGAATAATAGCAGTAAAATTTTTTTCAGCAGTGTATAAAAACTGATTTTTAAAGGTAAAAAAATAGGGGGAAAAATTTATGGATATAATAAAAACAGTATCTTCATATGCTGTACCTGCAATTATTGCAGTTATTTTAATAGCTGGTATTTACAAAGATGTAAAAGTATATGATGTGTTTGTTGAAAGTGCCAAAGAGGGTATAACAACTGTTTTAAAAATCATACCCCCTCTGGTGGGAGTAATTGTAGCTGTTGGAGTATTTAGGGCATCTGGAGCTCTTGAACTTTTGATTTATGCAGCAAAGCCAATTGCAGGACTTTTTAACATTCCATCTGAAACACTGCCCCTTGTTTTTATCCGTCCCATTTCAGGCAGTGCATCACTGGCTTTGGTTTCTGACATATTAAAACAGTATGGAGCGGATTCTTTTATAGGAAGGGTGACATCTACAATGATGGGCTCAACGGAAACCATATTTTACACTTTGACAGTTTATTTTGGTGCTGTGGGAGTAAAAAAAATCAGATATACCCTTTTAGCAGCATTATTAGCAGATATCACAAGCGTAATTGTGTCAGTTTGGATATGTACTATTGTATTTGGATAGAAGAAATTAGCTTGAAAAAAACTTTTTAAATATGTATATTAGTATTAATGGAATTTTTAGAGCGATGATATATTTATTCTGTTTTAGTTTAATTTTTAAGGAGGAATTTTTAAAATGAGTAGTGGAAAATTTTATATAACCACACCAATATATTATCCAAGTGATAAATTGCATATAGGTCATTCTTATACAACTGTTGCGGCGGATGCAATGGCTAGATATAAAAGGCTTAGAGGTTTTGATGTAATGTTTCTTACAGGAACAGATGAGCATGGACAAAAGATACAAAGGGTTGCAGAAGAAAGAGGCATTACCCCTAAACAGCATGTGGATGAAATAGTTGCAGGAATAAAGAAAATGTGGGATCTTATGAAAATAACAAATGACAAGTTCATAAGGACCACAGATGATTATCATATAAAGGCAGTTCAAAAAATATTTAAAAAACTATATGATAATGGAGATATTTATAAAAGCGAATATGAGGGCTGGTATTGTACTCCCTGTGAGTCTTTTTGGACAAAAACCCAGCTACAAGAGGGTAAATGCCCTGATTGTGGAAGAGGAGTTGAACTGACAAAAGAAGAAAGTTACTTTTTTAGGCTGTCAAAATATCAGGACAGGCTTATAAAGCATATAGAAGAAAACCCTGATTTTATTCAGCCAGTTTCAAGGCGGAATGAAATGATTAATAACTTTTTAAAGCCTGGTCTTGAAGATTTATGTGTATCAAGAACTACCTTTAACTGGGGGGTTCCTGTGACATTTGATGAAGGACATGTAGTTTATGTATGGATAGATGCCCTTTCAAACTATATTACAGCACTGGGTTTTATGTCAGAAGATGAATCGGATTATAAAAAGTACTGGCCAGCTGAGGTGCAGTTGGTAGGAAAGGAAATTGTGCGTTTTCACACCATCATATGGCCTGCTATGCTTATGGCTCTTGGGGAACCACTGCCTAAGCAGGTTTATGGACATGGATGGCTTCTTTTAGAAGGGGGCAAGATGTCCAAATCAAAGGGCAATGTAGTTGACCCTGTGATACTTGTAAAAAAATACGGTCTTGATGCTATAAGATATTTCCTTTTAAGAGAAGTGCCTTTTGGCTCTGATGGGGTTTTTACAAATGAAGCTTTAATTAACAGAATAAATTCAGACCTTGCAAATGATTTAGGTAATTTAGTAAGCAGGACTGTTGCAATGATAGATAAGTATTTTGACGGCACCATACCTTCAAAAAGACAATCAGGTGATTTTGACAATGAATTGATGGAAGTGGTGATAAATACACCTAAAAAAGTTGAAGAACTTATGGATAATCTTCAATTTAATGTGGCTCTTTCGGAAATTTGGAAAACCGTTTCTAGAACAAATAAGTATATAGATGAAACAATGCCTTGGATTTTGGCAAAAGATGAGGAAAAGAGGGAGAGACTTGCTGCAGTAATGTACAATCTTGCAGAGAGTATCCGAGTTATTTCAGTTTTAATACAGCCTTTTATGCCTGAAACACCTGAAAAAATATGGAGTCAGCTAGGATTGGCAGACAGTGATGCAACGTCATGGGAAAGTGCAAAGAAATGGGGTAGTTATCCAGAGGGAGCAAAAGTGAATAAAGGTGAAAGTTTATTTCCTAGAATAGATTTAGAAAAAGAAATGAAAGAACTTGAAGAAATTGAAAATAAATCCAAAAAAGAAAAACAAGGAAATGTTGCACAAAAAGCAGATGAAAGTAACAAAAAAGAACAGATAACCATAGATGATTTTGCAAAAATAGATCTTAGAGTGGGAAAAGTTATTGAAGCTGAAAAAGTTGAAAAAGCTGATAAACTTTTAAAATTAAAACTTGAAGTGGGAGAAGAGACCAGGCAGGTGGTGGCTGGTATTGCAAAACATTATAAACCTGAGGATATTATAGGAAAATATGTTATAATTGTTGCTAATCTAAAACCAGTTAAACTACGTGGTATTGAATCACAGGGAATGATTCTTGCTGCATCAAATGACAAAGATTTAGTTGTTGCAACAGTTGATAATATGATAGAAAGTGGAGCCAGGGTTAAGTAAAATTTCATAAAAAATTATTTAGGAGAGTATTATGTTTTTTGATTCACATGCACATTACGATGATAAGAGATTTGACAATGACAGGGAAGAAATTATAAAAGATGCATTTGATAATGGGGTAAGTTATATACTAAATGCCTCATCAAGCAGGCAGTCGGTGGCAAAAAGCATCTTTTTAGCCAATGAATTTGAGAATGTTTATGCTGCAATAGGCATTCATCCCCATGATGCAAAAGATATGGATGAGGATTTTTTACAGGAGCTTAAAAGCCATGCAAAAAATCAAAAAGTAGTTGCTGTTGGAGAGATAGGACTTGACTACCACTATGATTTTTCTCCTAGAGATGTTCAAAAGTTTTGGTTTAAAAAGCAGATAGATTTGGCAAAGGATTTAAAGCTACCCATAATAATACATGATAGGGAAGCACATCAGGATATACTTGATATAGTGAAAAATGAAAAGGCCAGTGATGTTGGAGGAGTTTTTCACTGTTTTTCAGGTAGTGTGGAAATGGCCAGGGAAGTACTTAACAATAATTTTCATATTTCACTGGCAGGACCTATAACATTTAAAAATGCTAAAAAGGCAGTTGAAGTTGCAGAATATGTGCCAATAGACAGGCTTTTGATTGAGACAGATTCACCCTATTTGACACCTGAGCCTTTCAGGGGAAAAAGAAATTATTCAGCTTTTGTAAAATTTGTTGCTGAGAAAATTGCTGAAATAAAAGGGATGGAACTAGAAGAGGTTGCACAAAAAACAACTTCTAATGCAAAAAGATTATTTAAAATAGCTTGATTTTACTTAAATACCTAAAATATAACAAGTAGTAACCATTCAGCCTTCAATACATATAATGGATATATACTGTTTTTCTTACCAGTAAGAAGATGGTTGTCTTAAGGTTGTAATTGCAGCAAAAGCTGTAATATGTAAAACTAATATGTATTGGAGGTTTTAATTTATGGAAAAAAACAGAAATCCTAAAGGTGCAGCAATGCCAGGTGATGTTTCCAATCCAAAATGTGGAACACAGGATGCGTTGGCAAAACTTCAAATGGCGCAATGCCCGCCGCCAACACCCCAATGCCTGCCACCAATGCCTCAATGTTCACACCATATGCCCCAATGTCCGCAAATGCATATGGGACAAATGCATATGGGACAAATGCATTGTGGTCATACTCAGATGCCTTGTATACATCAAATGCCTTACATGAATCATATGCCATATCAAATGTCTTGCATGCCTCATATGCCGGGAATGCCAATGATGTACTGGCCGATGATGATGCATGGCATGATGCCAGGTATGGATTGTGCAAACATTTACTATGGAATGCCAAATGCAGATTATGCAGGAATGTATCAGGGAATGCCAAATATGGATTATATGGGATTATAAAACCTTTATTCAAAGAAAATTTTTTGTTTATAGAAAAGTTTTTTTACTTTTTTAAATTTTTTTTAGAATAACTAATTAAATTTTGGCTAAAATTAGATAGTAAGGCTTTAAGAGGAATTTTTT
>JAAYTS010000332.1 GCA_012517995.1 Clostridium sp. | reverse complement strand
TCGCAGTGGCCTACCGGGAATTACAGAAGCGCAAGCCAGTAATTACGATGAGATGAAAGAGCTGATCAAACATGAAAGACAAATTGAATTCTTTTTTGAAGATCATCGTTATTACGATCTCCGTCGCTGGATGGATGCACCGAAAGTCATGGGAACCCCGGTCACGGGATTAGATGTGAATGCCAGAAGTTCCGAGCGCGAAAGTTTTTATACGACAAAAATATGGAATACAGAGACTGCGATGAAGAGAGTCTGGAACAACAAAATGTACTTTTTCCCCATTAGCCAGAGCGTTCTTGACAGAAATGGCAAATTGGTTCAAAACCCGGGATGGCACTAAAAAATCACTTTAATATGAAGACCAAAATGAAAAAAATATTATTCTTTTTTATACTAGTAACTGTATTCATAAGCTGTGAAGAAGAACAATTGCCGATGAATATGGAATTATATCCCAAGAAGGTATATATCGTGGGTACACGAGATCAGATTATTCATCGCGAAATTGATCTTGGCAAGACACTGGATACGATTAATCTTTCAATTGCAGTAAGTGGATCTCTTCCTCTATCTAAGGATATTACTGTCACCCTTGAAGAAAATCCGGATGAGATAGATCTGTACAATCAACGAAACGTCTCTGGTGAAGATGTGCAATTCCAGAAACTGAATGATTCGATCTACTACTATCCGCTCAACCAGGTAAAGATTCAGGCGGGTTCGATATATGGTACCTATCCGATTTGTATCGAAACGGCATCATTGCACTGTGACTCCTTGTACATGTTACCATTGCGATTGGATTCAATTAGTGATTATGAATTGAGTGAAAATGATACAACCGTATTGGTAAGATTGCATCTGAGAAACAAGTACGCGGGCCTATATTATGTTGATGGAAAATTAAAGAATACCGAAGATACAAGTGATTCCCTCATGTATAAAATGGCTAGAAACTTAGTTGCTACGGACAATGGGAATACAGTACGCATGTATCATTACAACCTTGAAACAGAGGATTATCGGCCTACACATACATTTAAGATCACAGTCAATGAGGATAATAGCTTGAGTTATTCAACCTGGGATCAGTTTATAATACATGAAGGAGGTGGTGTATATCATCCCGATGTAGAACTGTATGATTTTTGGTATGAATATGACAATAATGGCATCAGATGGAGAGCTGAAGGATTCTTATATAAAGAACGTGAAACATCTGCTGAACAGGAAAAACTGGATGACTGGTTAGATGAACATCGAAAATAGATATTTGCTTGGTAAAGATGGTAGGACAGGTTTTGTCCTGCCATCTTTTTTATATTCGGTTATTTTATATCGACATTTATGACTGAATAACAGGAACAACTATGATCAGTTTCATCCGCTAACAAATAAATCAGATTATGAACCATGAAAGCGATAACTTTTGTATTATGTGCCTTTTTTCTTTTAAATGCGGATATCCAGGCTCAGGATATGGGCACCGACACAATACAAAAGCTTTTTCTTGAACAGATTTCTCTTTATCCGCAGGAGAAAATTCATGTTCAGACCGACAAACCCTCCTATATTTCAGGAGACACGATTTGGTTACGTGCCCATTTGGTTGATGCGCTTCTGCTCAAACAAGCCAATGCCAGCAGGTATGTCTATGTGGAGTTGATCAACCTCTTAGCTGAGGTTGTTGACAGAGTCATGCTGCGTTCCGACAGTCTGGGGTGCTTTTATGGATATGTAAGTTTGGATGAGGCTTTGCCCGAAGGTAATTATACGTTGCGAGCATATACCAGGTTTATGCAAAATCAGGGCGAGGATTATTTTTTTAGAAAGTCGGTGTATGTTATTGACCCGGCGTCGGCCGGTATTTCCCCCAAGGTCGACTTTACGTTCGGAGAGAACAAAATATTTGCAGATATTTATTTCACCGGAGCAAACGGTGAAGGCCTTATTGTTCCCGATAACTGCAGCTTATTTCCGGAAGGTAACCCGAAGGGGGAAGAAATTAAACTATCGTTTGAAGAAAAAACGGCCCATTATTCTTTCAACATGATAAAATCGAAAAATCAACCGGTATTCCTGCTCCAAAGCACATACAAAGGAAAAAGACACAGTCGTTTTTTTACCGTTCCCCAGCCAGACGATACGTTCGACGTCTCTTTTTTCCCGGAGGGAGGGCATGCGCCGTTGCAGTCTGACATCCAGATTGCCTTCAAAGCATTGAAAAAAAACGGATTACACGAGAACGTGAAGGGCATCGTGTACGACGATACCGGCAAGGAATGGGCTCGTTTTGAAAGCCGACATTTGGGAATGGGACAGTTCAGGATGCATTACCTGCCAGGGCGGACCTATTATGCGGTGTGTACAAACGAAAATAATAGATCACAACGGTTCAGCTTGCCACTGCCCGAGCCCAACACTGTTGCATTAAAAGCCCACTGGAGCGGCGGCAGCTTACGCTTGACTTTATCAATGTCACCCGACTATGCATTGCCGCCGGGGGTACATTTGGTAGCCCACATCCGGGGAACGGTACTCTATTCACAACCTTGGGCCGAAGCACGAGGATACCTCTTTGAAAAAGATTTCTTCCCAGCAGGCATCATCCATTTTTTATTAGTGGACAAAGAGAGGAACATCCTGAGCGAACGTCTTGTTTTCTCGCTACAAAGCAGTTCTTTCGCCAAAGTTTGCGTCACCCACGACAAACAAACTTACGAAACAAGAGACAAAATAGGTCTTGACATAAAAGTTACCGATGAATACGAGGTACCGTTGGCCGGCAATTTTTCCTTATCTGTGGTGGACATGCGGGATGTGTCACCTGATACTTCTTCGGGCATTATTTCTACTCTTTTGCTTACTTCCGAGTTGAAAGGCTACATTGAATCGCCTATGAGCTATTTTCAGAACGACGACCCAAAAACGATAGCAGCGCTGGATGTCCTGATGATGACACAGGGGTGGAGAAGGTACAACGTGCCGGAAATACTGAAAGGTAACCTGCTGACAGAACCAAAATATTTAGTGGAATCAAACCGTCAGTTTTCAGGAAAGGTAACCGGGGTATTTTCAGCGTTGAGAGAAGGAAACATTTCTTTGATTGCCCATAAAGATTCGATTTTAGGCACCTCGTTTGTCAAAACGGAAGAGGATGGGAGGTTTGTATTTTCCAATGTTGATTATCCGGATAGCACACGGTATCTAATACAAGCTTTGAGAAAAAAAGGTTCAAGTCTTGCTTTTATTGAGCTGGATCCGGTTGAATCTTTTCCACGGGTTACATTGCCTCCATTGCCTGCTCCCGAAAAGCACAATTACAACAATTCCTATCTTGACAAGGCAACTGAAAAACAAGCCATAGAAAATGGAATGTGGCTGATCAATCTTGCAGAGGTTGAAGTGAAGGCAAAGCGAATACATCGCCGAAAAACGGAATCACCCTATTATTCAATTTCATCATCCCATGTAGTTGCAACCGAAGAAATTGAAAAGGCGAATTTTCTGACTGTTTTCGACCTGCTACGTCGCCTCCCGGGCATCACGATTTCAGGAAATGAGGTTTATTATCGCCGGGCTAAGCCTATGCTTATTTTGGACAATGTACCCACGGAAAACTTTGATTACAGCATGTTGAATGTGAACGACATCAGTGATGCCTTTGTATCGCCAGCCACCTCGGTGATGCCTATTTTCGGAAGCCGGGCGGCAAACGGTGCCATTGTCATCAACACGAAAAAAGGATTTGTAGAAAAAAACAGCATGAACAAGAACATGCAAGTATTTACTCCAATAGGGTACCAGCAGCATGTGGAATTTTATTCGCCCGCCTACGAAACGGAAGGACGACAAATAAAGGGGAATCCTGACCTGCGCTCAACGATTTATTGGAATCCATCTGTCTGGACAGACAACACAGGGATTGCCCATCTGAGCTTTTATTCGGCCGATTTTCCATCGCAATATGGGATAGTCCTTGAAGGAATAAGTAGTTTCGGCCATCTTATATATTCGTCAAGCGAAGCTGTTGAAGTTAAATAATAACTCCTTTCTATTCTGTTTTATCTATAAAAGTGAATTAACTATCCAAAAACGGGACGCAGTTTATATTTAGAGTGATTACATTTGCCATACAGACAATACAACAATGCTGACCTGAAATTTTGCCACGAAGGCAGATTCTATGTTAAGCCGATTATAAACAGAACAGTTCCCTTGAACAATAATCAAAATGAATTGCTTCACTTAATAATACTTCACCGTAATTAAACGAAAAATGAATCTACCGCTGCTACTGACAACATTGTCTTTGTTGTTTACCTTAACCGGGATTAACGCCCAAAAGAAAGGGACCATAAACCATCCGGATTTCAGTGAATTTGTCTACCAGGGTGAGGATCCCGTCTACAGGGAGTATCCATTACAATCTGACGAATTTTACAACCCGATCTTGCAAGGGTGCTATCCCGATCCTTCCATTACCCGGAAAGGAAATGATTACTTTCTTGTAACTTCTTCCTTTGCCCTGTTCCCCGGAGTACCCATCTTTCACTCCAACGACCTGGTAAACTGGAAGCAGATAGGCCATGTGCTCGACAGGAAGTCACAATTGAAAGTACATGATTCCGGCATCAGTGCAGGGATCTACGCACCGGCAATCAAATACAACCCCTACAACGATACCTTTTATATGATCACGACTCAATTTGCCGGCGACATTGGGAATATGGTAGTAAAAACCAAAGATCCCTTCAAGGGATGGAGTGAAGTACAGAAACTGAATTTTGGCGGTATCGATCCTTCTCTCTTTTTTGACGACAACGGAAAAGCCTATGTAATCCACAACGATGCGCCCGATAGAGGGAAAGAGCGCTATGAGGGGCACCGGGTAATCAAAATATGGGAATATGACCTGGAGAAAGATCAGGTCATTCCCGGCACCAATCAGATTATTGTGGACGGAGGAGTAGATATCACACAGAAGCCTATCTGGATTGAGGCTCCTCATATTTATAAAAAAAATGGCAGCTATTACCTTATGTGTGCCGAGGGAGGTACCGGCGACTGGCACAGTGAGGGGATCTTTACCAGCGACCACCCGAAGGGCCCTTACACCCCGGCAGCCAGCAACCCAATCTTATCCCAGCGTTATTTGGACCCGGACAGAGAAAACAAGGTGGATTGGGCAGGACATGCCGATCTGGTGGAAGGACCCGACGGCAAATACTATGGCGTCTTTCTGGCCATCCGCCCCAATGAACAAAACAGGGTCAACACCGGACGTGAAACTTTCATTCTTCCCGTCGACTGGGGTGGTAAGTATCCGGTTTTTGAGAACGGTTTGATTCCCCTTGAGCCCAAGCAGAAAATGCCACAAGGAGTTGCAAACATGACCGGGAAGGAGGGGTTTTTCCCAAACGGGAATTTTATATTTCGCGAAAACTTCCGCTCACCCACGCTTGATTACCGTTGGATAGGCTTGAGAGGCCCCCG
>JAAYTS010000216.1 GCA_012517995.1 Clostridium sp. | reverse complement strand
CTCAAGATGCTTGAAGAGGGGAAAATAAGCAGTGATGAAGCGGCTAAACTGATAGAAGCAATTGAAAATCGTGGAGAAAAAGACGAGAATGACGGTTCTAAAAGGCAGAAAAAAACCGGTTTTAACGAAGAAGTGTCAAAGGTTAAGGAGAGACTGAATGAGTGGAAAAAGGAGTTTAAAAAGAATTACAGCCAGAAGGATTTTGACAGGGCTGTAGAGGAGTTTACAAATCGGGCTGAAAAGGTTGGAAAGCACCTGGCGTATACAACTATTGGATTTGCCGATAAGCTTGTAGATTTCGTAAGCAGTTTTGTGGATACAAATTCTTTTAATGTATTCGGAAAGTACAAGGCGACCGAAAAGATCTTCGATGTTGATAATGTCAGCGAAGGCATGGAGCTTAATGTTGAAGCTATAAATGGACATATATTGGTAAAAAAACATATGGACAGCAAAATTGTCATAAGATCCATAGTAAAAAGTCCGGAAGACAATGCGGATGACATTCTTGATTTCAGTAAAGGTGAGGGCACTGTGGATTTAAAATACAATAAAATCGGCAACATAAGCATATCCCATGAAATATTTCTTCCCGCAGTTAAGTTTAAATCCATCAACCTGGTTACCAAAAACGGCAAGATCTATGTGGAAGATTCACTATCCGAGAGCTTTAAGGCGGTTACCAGCAACAGCAATATTGATTTGATGGGGGTTACTGGCGACAAAATAAGTGTTGAAACTAAAAATGGGAGAATAAACTTTGGATACATCATTGGAAGGGACATTAATATAAACACTAATAACTCCGTAATTGAGATAAAACAGATAAAAACCGCTAATATTAATGCAGTGACCAAAAACGGAAGAATTCTTATAGAGAATGTTCACAATTATCAGGGAGAGCCGAATATAAATATGAATTTAAGGACCTCACATGCGGGTATTAAAGTGAATATGAACGACATGGAAAAGAGAGGGTACAGGGTTAAGGGAGAGACTACCAATGGGGAGATAAACCTTCTCATCCCTGAGATAACATACCATAATATAAGCAAGCAAATGAGCAAAAATTTTGTTGAGGCGGAAAGCAGCGGGTATGATAGTTATGAAAACAAAGTGAACATTACCGCGGAAACGGTTTGCGGTTATATAGAAATTGTGAAATAGATCGGTATTTTGTTAATCATTCAGGCAATGGAAAATGATTAAGGGTGTATTCGATAACGTCTGCTGAGGTCGAATTGGAAAGATATCAGCAAGGCGTTTTTTATTGCCTCGGAAAGTGCATAGAAAAGAATGGAACAGTCGGGAATGGGATAGAGCTTAAACGGTGCACAGCATGTATATAGCAACTCATATATATTTTATGCATACTTTTTCAGTCAAGACATTGACTGTCAAATTTGATTATTATATTATGATTTATAAGGATGGTTAGAATTTCTAGGAATTTTAGTAGTGCCAGTTTAATGGGGGTGAATTTGTCGTGGCAACAGTAAGTGAAACTGGTGCAGTTGGTGGGAAGAAGATTACCATTGAACAGTTTTTTGCAATAGAAAAACAGTTAAAAGAAAAATTTGAGAAAGGAGAGATAGACAGGGATGAGTTTAATGATTCTTATGACAGATTAAAATGTTTGTACGAAAAATCAGAAAATAGTGCGGAGGTTGGAAGT
>JAAYTS010000251.1 GCA_012517995.1 Clostridium sp. | reverse complement strand
TTCATACTACATGGCCCTCCCGGAACAGGCAAATCACAAACCATCACCAACATCATCGCCAACGCCCTCTACCAAAGGAAAAAAATACTGTTCGTGGCCGAAAAAATGGCCGCACTCAACAAAGCAAAGACCAAGCAGCTTGCAAGCCTCAGTCAGCATCTGGTAAGCTTGCCCGACAGTCCCCCCACCCTCCTAAACATTGACCATCCCGAGCGCCAACTGGCGCAAATCCTGGAGTTGACCGATCACGGACAAAAGCGCGACAGCCATCGCGACACCCTCTTAAAAGCATTCACCAAAAACGTACTCGAAATAAATGCCGAAGCCCTGCTGCATCAATGGCAACAAGCAGCTGAACCAAATCACCAATGATCCCGAGCAAACAAAGAAAACAAGGAAAAAAATCGCCGAGTTGCTGAGCGAAGGCAGCTCCACCTTCATTAATTACCAGGGAAAAGCCTTTACCAACTATAACGAACTTACACTGCAGCAGGAAAAGCTAGAAAAAGAACTCAGCAGCCTGTTACACATCAACTTTAACCAAGAAGTCCCCCCGACCACTGACCACACAGCATTTTGGCAGCAAAATGCCAACAACTGGCTGCAAAACCTCGATCTGCTGCGCGACTGGTCCAGCTGGAACCGCATTAAAGACTTTGCCAAACTTGCCTCCCAGCTGCCGTCCTTCACACAAGAAGCCGCCACCAGTTCCGAAATTGGCATCCTCCAGTGCGCCACATCAGAGAAGCCGCCAAAGCCTTCGGCTATGCCCGCCTGGGCGGCAACGTAGAACAATCCATGTGCACCAAATCCTGCAGCTCCCTTGTCGATAAATCCCCCATCCATTTTTCGCCGCTGGCCACCGTCAAATCGGCCAGATGTTTCTTGTCCTGCAGCATCTGATTAATTTTCTCTTCAAAGGTCCCTTTGGATATGAAACGGTGTACCAGCACATTCTTTTGCTGCCCAATGCGGAAAGCCCTGTCCGTAGCCTGCGCTTCAACCGCCGGGTTCCACCATAAATCATAATGAATCACATGGTTGGCAGCCGTCAGGTTTAAGCCGGTGCCACCGGCTTTAATCGACAGGATAAATATTTTAACATGCTTCTTATTCTGAAAGGCTTCCACCATTTCATCCCTCTTCTGTCGCGCCACACCCCCATGCAAAAACAGCGGCTTCGTATCAAAAGCCGCCTCCACTATCCGGGCCAGTATTTCGCCCATCTCCTTGTACTGCGTAAAAATCAACACCTTCTCATCGTTCTCGCAAATAGAAGACAGCAACTCCAGCAGCATCTCCGTTTTACCCGACAACGCCACCCGGTCGTCCTCCTTTTTCAAAAACTGCGACCTTTCAATCGAATGTTCCTCCGTGTTATTCAGCGCATCCAACATGGTAAGAAGTAATTACCAAATCACAGCCATCCGTGGTAAAGGCGCGACCGGCACCATGGTATATATGCACCGGCAATTCCGGTGCAAAGCGCTCAATCTCCTTTTGCCAATTGGTAATTAAAAAAGCGTTATTTTAGCTTCCTGGTACTCTTCCGAAAGGGCCGACTGAAGCATATCCACATGTGAAAGCTCCTTGCCTTCATCCAGATTATTCAGCAGCATTTGAATTTCCTTCTGATCTATCAGAACATATTGGCCCTTGATATTTACCACACCGGAAACATTCCTGACCAGTTGCCGGAATTCAGTGCAGCAGCTCATTCAGGTTC
>JAAYTS010000215.1 GCA_012517995.1 Clostridium sp. | reverse complement strand
CAATACTTAAAGATAATATTATTTTGGGATTATTATTTAAAAATGAAGCAAATGTATATTGTTTTGGATGATTTTTGATTTTAGTAGTGAAAAACAGAATTTAATATGATATTATGAAAAAAGCAAATACCTATCTATCATGTTGAATTGGCAAAAAGAGAGGAAGATTTTCAGAAAAACTCTAAATTTCTGGTAGAAAAACATCGGAACTGGATGGTCAAACTATTTACAAAGGAAGCAGAAATATGGTCAAACGAATATATCAGAATACAAGAACGCATTATAAGCAAGGAAGCAATAATAAATGAGATAAAAAATATTGAAGAAGTAAAGAAAAAAATTTCAGCAAATACCATTCTATTTGGAATTGAAAATATAGAGTTGATTAAGTGTGAACAGGTTTCTTTCGCATATGTACCAGAAACCAGACTCATGGATAATAAAGTAGTAAATATGATTGGATTTCGAACCGACTTTCAAGACCATGTATTTTCTTGCGGTATTGTATCTCAGAAATATAAAAATATCAATGAAGGACTTTTTATGGTCTTATGTGAAGAAGCATCTAGAATATGCAGAAGTGTTTGGATTATGGATGAAGAGGGCGAATTGCAGAGATATGTCAGATTCAATAGGGCAGTACTTATAAACCTTTCACCATATTATCATATGTTTAAGACACAATATTGTTTGCTGCATTTTGCAATAGCAGCGAAAAAGATGGGATATCTTGTAGGAATAAATGTTGATATTGATTTGTTTCAGGAAATTGAATTTGATAATGTGTTTCTGCTTAATGAAGATGAGAACAAACAATGGCTGAGCGAAGCGAGAAATCATACATTAAACTTTGCTGGAAATAAGATACCATGTTTTATGGATTCGATAAATGCTTGTTCTGAGCGTTCATTATCAAGCCGAATATTATGGCAGGAACAATCGTTAATCAGTCAGAAAGAACACGATGAAATAAGGAGTAGCTATCCAACCGTTTTTCAGAAAAGAAAAGAAGATTTTGCTTCATGGAATGTAAAAAAGGAATTTTTACCTGTAGGGATTGATACAGAACAGTTATATCAGTATCAATGTAAAAACAGGGACAGTAATAAAGTATTCATATTGTTGTGGGCGGATCAAACAATTAATAAGAATACAAACTTAATAGAAATAGCTGAAATTGTAAAAAACATAAAAAATATACATCTTAAAATTGTAACATATAATATAGAAGAGTATGCTAAAGATAACTTTATCTATAATGATTCATTTAATCAGTGGATTAATTCTAATATATATAACGTAGTGACAAAAAAAGGGGCTATATGGAAAAATTAAGGGGAATTATGGCGGAAACTGATAACATAACCTTGATTGAGGGAGTATATAAGGAAAGTGATTATATCCGCCAAATTTCAGAATGTGATGCATACATTAACTTAAATTCTCTTGAAGAAATTAATCCACTTGTACTTTATTCAGTGGCACTAGGTAAGAAACCGATTATTTGGAACCGTGATACGTATATCGATTATTTTTCGGCTAATGAGATGATAAGCATTGATATGGTAAAGAAAATAGAAGTGTTGGATGATATATTTTTAGAATCGCCAGAACACGAGCAAAAGCCGCTTAGGCTCGAACTGGCGAAGCCGGATATAATTAAACTAAGTGACACTCTTAGAACATTACTGTCTCATAGGTCAGCTATAGAGATTGGTGAAGATTTTAGGAAGAAATTTTGTGCAGAATTTGATTGGAAGAGCATTGTTTCTCGTTTCGAGACAATCATAAACAATAAAGAAAAAGGGAAGAGGGTATAACGATACTATGAAGAGTACAAGAAGAAAAAAATTGCCGATAGAAATTCAGTCTGATGTAACTACATTTCTTCATTTTAATTTTCCATTGTGTACACTTTTATGGAATAAAAATATTTATCCATGGATGAATGAACATTTTATCCAATTGTATACCATGATGCATAATACAGGTGTATGTTGGGTTGACATGCTTGAGAAGGACTACTTTTATGAAGATGTATCAGATATTATTGATATGTCTTCAGAACATATGAAGGATGTATCTGATATTGTTAAATTTGTTATTGACAATATTAATAACAATTATTATTCCACAATTTACACAAACGAATACTATTTGCCAGGACGTGCGGCATACCATAAGTATACTCATATTCACCAAACTTTATTGTATGGATATGATTTAGATAAAGAAGTGTTTTTTGGGCTTGGGTATGATGGAAGACAGCGATTTGTTGAAGCAGAATATCCATTTGAAATCTTTAGAGAAGCTTATGAAAAAGGAAAGGCAGAATATGATAATGACTTCTGTTGGGTAAAAATGCATACTGCATACTTGAACAGGGTGTTTGATTTAAAGGAACCTTATCAAGCCAGAATAGAGATTTTTCTCAAAAAATTAAATGAATATATTTATGCAATTCCAGATGAATCCTTATTAAGAAAAGATGTAGTGATTGAAATGGGGAAGAATGCAAAATACGGAATGCAAGTATATGAAAGTATTCTTGATAATTTGAAGAAATTATTAAAAGGTGAATTTAAACATGATTACCGTACATTTCATTTGCTAGCGGAGCACAAAAGAGGAATGTTAAAAAAAATAGAGTACTTTATGTCAAAAAACGGATTAGAACAAAATATAGGCATATATCTGAAAGAGTATCAGAATATAGTAAAGGGTTTTGAAAACGCTCGTTTAATTTATCTGAGGGCTGAATTGGTTGACAATAATTATGAGACAATAATTGGTCAGTTGAAAAATAAAGAAGCTATTCAGAAAGTTTATGACATTGTCAATTTTAATTCAGATAAGGAGTACCAGATTCTCTGCAATATATATAAATGTTTTGCATCTATTTAAAGTGGAGGTTAAATCATGAAAGAGAGTTCAAAAAGCAGATATGATTACTATGTAAGAAATTTAATAAGCTTTACTATGGTGAACATTTTATGGCAGATTGGTTCAACTCTGGTTCATCCGGAAACTTCTCTGATTTATTTTTTAAAGCAAGTAAATGCAAGTAATCTAGCAGTAAGTGCAGTTGTTCCTGTTTTTATGTTCTTTAATTCTGTACCATGTATTTTATGGGGGGCAGTTATACATATTAACAAGAATATGAGAAAGGTTCTTTATTTATCTTGTATATGGATTATAGTTCCATATCTGGCTATTTACTTAGTTTTGGGCAATATGAAGGGAATTGGTTTTTACTTTGTACCTTGTTTGTTTCTATTGCTGATTTGCAGTAATTTAGGATTATCATTGGAGTGTGTAGCCTATCAGAATTATGTTTCTTATGTTGTTCCTGAAGAAAAGAGGGGAACTCTTTGGGGAATTGTATTTTCCTTTGGATACATCATAAGTTTATTAGCTTATCCTCTAATGAATGCTTTGAATGAGCGATTAGATACATTTCAATACTATCGTGCCGGATTTCTGATTTTTTTCATTTTTGCACTAATAGCCACACAATTCTTTTTACTTGTAAAGGAACCAAAAGAGGAATTTCACAATGTTGCTCAAAAGATTAATTGGTATGAGTATTTTTGCTCTTGTAAAGACATTCTGGCAAAGGATAAGAATTTTAGAATTTATCTCTTATTGCAGTATCTTGCAAACTTCAGCATATGTATTACTACATTTACTTTATTATATATCATAAACCTTTTTGATATTCCGAATGAAGATACAATAAAATTTACGATTATTTATTGTATTATCTTTGGGATTGGAAATTACATAGGTGGTAGAATAGGAGATAAAAAAGGTTTCCGCTACATCATGCTGGCAGCACTATCGATACAGATTGTTTTTACGTCCATTCTTTTGCTTAACAAGAATAAACTTCTAGTATTCATAATCTATGGGTGTATTGTTTTAGGACTTGCCATGAAGGAAGTTGCGGTAATTAATATTCCTATTGATTCTACAAGGAATATCAATAAATCTCAGTATATAGGAATTGCCAATACAGTAACGGCACCATCACTTCTAATTTCATTATTGTTTGGAAGACTTGTTGATATAGGTGTTGTGAGTATACATAATGTGTTGGTAATCTCTATTATATGTCTGATAGCATCATTTATTTTAAACAGTATCTTTTTTAAAGAACCTAGAAATAAATTTGAAATAACAAGTAGATAGAGGATATTTGCCATGAATATTGTAGTGTGTGTGAAACCAGTTCCGGATAGGGAAAAAATGTATGTGGATAAAGAAAAAGGGGTTCTAGTCAGAAATGGAGCCGATATGGTAATTAATGAGCTTGATTATTACGCTTTAGAACTTGGATTGAGATGCAAAGATATGCAAAAGGATTTCAATGTCCTAGTATTAAGTATGGCAAATCACAATTGCATTAACCTGATTAGAAGTTTGTATGGATATGGTGTGGATGATGCAGTTTTGCTGAGTGATAAAGCCTTTCAAGGTTCAGACACACTTGCAACTTCTTATGTTCTTTCTTGCGGGATTAGGAAAATAGGAGAGTGTAAGATTATTTTGTGTGGCTGTGAGAGTAGTGATGGATGTACAGCACAGGTAGGACCAAATCTTGCACAAAGACTTGGAATGAAGTTATTAGCAAATGTGTTATCAATACAATACGTTGATGAGAAAAAAATACAAGTTCAGCAGATTGATTATCAAGGTATAAAAATAGTAGAAGCGTCATTGCCAGTAGTAATAACAGCTGTAAGTTCTGAACTTAAAATACGAACTAAGAAAATTAAATTTATTCTTGAAGCACAAAATAAAGATGTTAGTGTATGGAATGCACAGGATATTCATGCAGACTGTGCACAATGCGGATTATCAGGTTCAGCAACTCAAGTGAAAAGTATGCATGTGAAAGTTGGAATACAGACTGGAGTTATGATTGACGGAGATCAGGAGGAGAAAGTAGAACAATTTATTAGTTATCTAAAAAATGGAAAGGGATGTAATTTATATCATCAAAATTTTACGGATGAGGGGAGGACTTTATATTGGGTGAAAGTACGATTGAAGAAGGCGGAGTATGGGTCATTTCAGAACCTTCTGATTCTGATAAGTTTGATGTTATATATGAATTGAACAGCATTGGAAGAAAACTTGCAGATAGGAATAATAACACGCTAACATTAGTACTAATAGGATATGCGTTACAGGAGAAAATTGAAGAAATAAAAAGGTTTTCCTATGACTACATCCTTTATGCAGAAAATAAAATGTTTGAATACTATGATTTGGAAAACTATGCGAACACGTTAGTGGAGATGATTAGAAAGTATAAGCCAGGTGTGGTGCTTTTAGGTAGTACGCTATATGGAAGAACAATTGCCCCATGGATTGCGTCAGCACTGAAAACTGGATTGACAGCAGATTGCATTTGGTTAGACATGAATGAGGGTACATTAATTCAGGTACGTCCCGCTTTTGGAGATAATATAGAAGCAGAGATTATATGTCCAAGAAGAAAACCACAGATGGCTACAGTGAGACCACATGTTTTTCCGCTAGCGGAATGTAGAGATAATGACGGTACGTGTAAATTGGTCAGATATGATGTAACGAATTTCAAAACCGACTTCTTAACACTGTTGGATCGTATCAAAGTTCTGGAAAATAGTCAGTCATTAGAAAAGGCACAAATTATTTTTGCTGTCGGGAGAGGAATAAAAAGCAAGAAAAATTTAGATATGGTTTTTGAACTCGCAGTACTTTATGGTGCTCAGGTAGGTGCTACAAGAGCATTAGTTGATATGGGAATGATTGATAGAAAATATCAAATTGGACAGACAGGGGTGACTGTGAAGCCAAAGTTATACATTGCTTTTGGAATATCTGGTTGTATACAACATATGTCGGGAGTGTTATGTAATGAAATCTGGGCAGTTAATAATGATGAAAATGCACAAATTTTTAAAAAAGCTACGTTAGGATGTGTTGCAGATATTAATGTATTTTTACCGTTATTATTAAATAAAATGAAGGAATGAGTTTATAAACTATAAGTCAGGTCAGCATGGAGTTACATTTAATTTATATATAAAAAGGAAGGGGAATGATTATGCAAAGAAAAAAAAGTATAGAATGGCCAATTGCTGACGAAGGATTAATATCAGCATTAAAAGGGGTAATTGATAATATACTTTTTGTCAAGAACATACTTTATTATCAAGCCTATTAATGTACCCATGAATATTGCAGTCATAAGTATAAAGTTAAAATTGAAAAGTCCAAAAATATTTACTTTTTTAAACTCCTTTGAGAAATCGAGGGAGTTTAGCAGTATCAAAAATAATTGCTGTGTTGATAAATTACCAATAGTTGATATAGCAGCAAATAGCGCATATTTTATAGCAAGTTTAAACAATCATATCCCGCCAATTCTTTATTTTGTAGATTCAAAAACAAAAATGTTTATGCATCTCATATATTTTCATTTTTAATAGACAACATATTATTTTATATTAAATAAATATAAAAAACTACTAAAAATGTGTTGGAATTTTATATGAAATTTTGTGCATTTTTATATAAGTTTATTATGGAAAAAAGCTAAATAAATTTATATTTTGTACCGATAAACAATATGCATATTTAAAATTTGTGTATTTTTGGCACTTCAAATTACTAAAAGGAGGTGTTACACCTAATGGAACGTTTACTTTGGGTCTATCCATCATCATCATTTCTTTAGCTGTGCACAAAAGCTAACAACAATCAATCAAAAAACGAAAGGGGAAAGACGAATGAAGATTGAACTACGAAAAAAGACGTGTATCCTATTGAGCGTAGCAATTATGATAGCCATGTCTGTAAGTAATTTGACAGTTTTAGCAGCAAATGAGCAATTAGGAGATGCTTCAGTAACTTCAGCAGCCAGTGTTGTTTTAAAAGATATAGGCGGACACTGGGCAGAAAAGCAAATAAAAGATTGGAATGAAAAGGGATTTGTAAAAGGTTATAGTGACAATACCTTTAAACCAAACAATACTATAACCAGGGCTGAGTTTATAACTATTGTAAATAATGTATTCGGATATAAAGATAAAGCAGAACTATCTTTTACGGATATAAAAAGCAGTGATTGGTACTTTGCTGAAATAGCAAAAGCTATTGAGGCAGGGTATGTTAAAGGATATTCAGATGGCACAGTAAAACCAAATAATGAGATTAGCCGTCAAGAAGTTGCAATGGTTATATCAAACATTATGCGACTTGAAATGGCTGAAAACTCAGCAGAAATTAGTAAATTAAAAGATAATAAGGATATACAGGCATGGAGCAAAGGTGCCGTAGGTGCAGTTTTAGAAAAGGGATATATGAAAGGCTATACAGATCAGACTTTCAAAACAGGAAATCCTATAACAAGAGCAGAAGCAATAGTAGCATTAAGCAATGTGGCAGGAAATATATACAATACAGCGGGCGCTTATGGTGACACAACCATTGCAGGCAATGTAAGTGTAAGCAGTGATGGTGTGACTTTGAAGAACCTAAACATAAAAGGTGATTTGTATTT
>JAAYTS010000293.1 GCA_012517995.1 Clostridium sp. | reverse complement strand
TACAAGCTAGCTGCTGCAATCTTGAACCAGTTTGGTGGTCCAGATGGAGAGCTAGCTGCTTCCTTAAGATATTTATCCCAAAGGCCATCCATGCCAATACCTGAGGCCAAGGCCATGTTAAATGACATTGGTACTGAAGAATACGAACCATGACGTTATCATTGATAGGCAAATAAAAAAATCACTTAGGAACTTTTGGATACAGCACTAACTCAAAATCATCCATGGCACCGTCATCCCATCTGCCGCGTTTATTTTCCTTCAAATAAATAACCTTTTCCAACGCTTCTTTTAGCAGTTCATTTTTATCCTCTGGATCATCTAAATATCGATAAAGATCCAACACCCTTTGCATCTTGGGGATTATTAATTCTTTGCCTTTCTCCCGGGCATGTATCTGCTTTAATTGATCTTCCAGGTTGCTAATATCCTCATTTGCTGTGTGAATTCTCTCACCTAATAGCTTTGACCGTTCCAAGAACTTATCAGTAGAGTAAACACCTTGCTCCAGCAGATCGTGTAGATTGTCTAGCTGCTTTTCATATAAATCAATATCTTTTCGTAACTTGCTAATTGAGTTCTCCAATATACTAGGTTCCATGGAGGTATTGGATTGCTTTGTGTTTTCCTCGTACTCGACTTTGTACTTGTTAAGCCATTCTTCCAAAGCTAGTAGCAGCTTATTTTCAACGATGCTTAGATAAGAGTTGACATCATCACAACTGGTTACCGGACAAATGAGAGTGTCTTGTTGTCCGCTGCTATATGGCCTTCTGGACATCCTTCTGCTACATTTTCCACATATAATAAGTCCAGCTAGTGGATTCTTTATTGTCCGTTTGGTCGTTATGCTGGGGGCACGGTTGTTAGCTAACAAGTCCTGGGCTGCTTCATATGTAGCTTCATCAATAATCGCTTCATGGAGCCCATCGGCTATAATCCATGTATCTTCATCGGCTCTTGGCCTTTCTGTAACCATCTTTCCGTTAACAATTTTCTTTTGCAGTGGCCTGGCACCCCACCTGACCTTTCCGATATAAGTGGGATTTCTTAAAATACTTTGAATGGTAGCGTTTACCCAGGCACCGCCCTTAGCAGTTGGTATCTTCATTTCATTCAGTCTTCGAACAATTCGAGATACTCCAACTCCACTGGTGTACATTTCAAAAATCAATTTTACCGTTTCTGCTCTCTGTGGATCAGGGACCAGGGTATAGCCTTTTTCGCCTTGCAGCTTTTGTCTTTGGTAGCCATAAGGTGGTACATTGGCAATATACTTGCCTTCTTTTACAGACATAATCCTGCCCTGCTCCAGCCTGCGTTTGATTGTCTTGTATTCCCGCCTGGACATAAAAAGCCCGAACTCAAAATACTCCTCGTCAAACTCATTGTTTGGGTTATATACCTTGGTGGGGGTAATGATGCTTGTATTGGAATACTTGAATGTTTGGGCTACAATACCCTGGTCAATGGTATCTCCACGGGCAAGTCGTTCAACTTCGACAACCAGCACACCTTCCCATAACTCCTGTTCAACCTCACTAAGCAACTGCTGCATTACCGGCCTGGAAGCTATGCTTTCACCAGATACGAGTTCTTTGTAGATTTGTGTGATGTTTAGTTTCATCTTCTTTGCCAGATCCAGAAGTATCCTCTCATGGCGGGCTAAAGTTTCGCCTTCGCCTCGAGCTTCTGCTTCCATATCAGCTCTGGATTTTCTGAGGTATAGACAATAGGGCATTTTATCACCTTCCTTTGCTTAAATTGTAGTGGTCAATAAATTAGCTAGTATCTTCCTAGGATGGTTCCTGTAAGCTCATATCCTCTTATTCAAATCACACTTACCATCCTTGTAATCTATAAGAATCTTTTCGCATCTTCGGCAACAATAAGCTATAGCGGCAGATCCCCTGAGCATGGACAGCTCTGATAAGACAATAGAACCTTCATGAAATTCTGTTCTCCCGAAGAAATGAGTCTTACGCATCCATGAAATCTCATGAGGGCTTTGTATTACTCCTTGTTCCATATTTTCACGGCAATAAGGACAATCCATTTTACTCACTTCCTTTTCCAAGATTGTAATTAAAGCAAAGTGTTTGTAGGTTTTCTTTTTCTGTTGCCATATGCAGCTATTGATCTTCTACATTAAGCATCCAAACTCTTTTCAGTGGGATTTCTGTCTTGATTTCGTCACTTAATTTTTCATAATTATTAAAGATTTCTTGTATAATGGTTTTGGAGTCCCATAGCCTTACCTTGAAAAATTGTTTGGGGATTTCTCTTATTACAGATGTTTTGAAACCGCTCCATGAAACCAGCATGCCATAGTCTGCATTATAATTGCTCATGGTCCCAATTAATTGGTCTAAAGTAGGCCGGTCAATAGGAGTGTCATTGGTTTTTACTTGTATGCATATCTTAGGAGAACCAAATCCCAATGTGCCGGGAGAGGCTAGTAAATCTACTCCATAGTCAGCACCTTCCGGACTTCTATAAGTAGTAAAACCTTTGGCCTTTAATATTTCGTTTATTAAATCTTCCATTCTGTGACCCTTAAACTTTTGTATGATCCTCTCCGAAATTTGGTCAGATATATACTCATCCAAATCTATTCTGGATTCTTCATCGGAATATTCTATTGTTTCTGTTACTGTCTTAGGCTTCACATACCAGCCATTTTTCGCCATCTGTTTGATTCGTTCTTCAGCATTATTTTTATGAATCCTGCAAACTGTCATAAATGCCCCAAGTGAATATAATATATCTTGGTCAAACCTATCTCTGGGAATATCCAATGCAAACCAATTAACATCTCTATAATGGTAGTAGGGGCTTCCCAATGACTTATCATATACATACTCACCAGTAATCTCTCCGAAATGAAGTGTCCTATTTACTTTGCTGGGGAGAACAACCCAATCTCCGACATTCATTTTATGTGCGATGGGCCATATCTGAGATGCCCAGTTTATAGCAGTTTTTTCTTTCTCCAAGTTATACATTTTTACTAGTAAGTTATATAAATCTTCCTGTGATTTAATGCCATGTAAATCCACATTAAAATGCTCCCAAGTTAAGTAAACCCGATTGTCAGTTAAAAACTTATTTTCATACTCTCCATTTTTCCCTGCCCTAAATAACCATAAACTCATATTAAAATCCCTCCAGTAATTTACTTTGATAATAATTTGCTGTTTATCTAAAGCATTCACATACTTGCGGTTGTCTGGTAAATAGCATTATTCTGCCTTATACTCTACAGATTGGAATTTGTCGAGGTAAATACAAAATGTTTTTTGACTTCACCAAGTTGCCAAACACAAATCAATAGTTTTAGAAAATTGGGATATTTGAACATTCATATCCTGGATGCCCCTCTGTCACTTCGTTTACTTGATTAGGATAACAACAATACATTTGGAATCTGTTATCATACAATTCTTTAATTGCAGCACAATATCTACAGTATCTGCATGCTGTTTCTCCAAAATTTTTCACATAAACATTCGTTTTCGGGCAAATATAGGATTGCCGTAGTTTTCCTTTAACGCCTGAATTTTTAATTTCATATCGACAATTCAATTCAGATAATCGTTTTTTTAATAGATCGTCGTAAGTTTCAAAAAAATTTCCAACAGACAAAAAAGATTTAGTATCATTTGAATTTATCCCATACTTAGAAACAATAAACTTTTTGAAATCAGGAGATCCATAATTACCTGTTGACCAAATTACTCTGTGGAACCATTCATAACCATCTTCATCTATCCAATACAGGTAGATAATAAGCTCTTTATTATACTCATTTGGTTGCGGTAAACACTGCAAACAACGTTTTGGATTACTCCATTTATACATAGTTGCTCTATCGTGGTCCGCTATAGTTATAGCTTTGGAGTCGTATTGTTCTTGAACATCAAAAACCCAAGCTACGCTATAACCTGCCGCATTATAGAAGTTATTTCGTTCTTCTAATTCTTCAATTGAAATTGGAGAATGTTGAAATTCAATAATCTGATTTCCATGTAAGATATCTGCTCTATGTGTTTGTCCCATATAATTGACAATAACTTCTCTTTGATCTTCAGGAAATCTCTCTTGCATAGAATAATGCCATTCACTCATGTCATAATGCCAACTATCAGCACAACGTTCATTTGGTCGATGAGCAAAGTGATCAATATTTATGCTACCTCGTCGCAGAATAACTTCTCCTCCACATATTGGGCATTGATAACGCTCTCCAATTTTCGCATTATATGCTGGTGTTCTTTTTCCACCTTTATCAATAGCTATCTGCATACTAATCCTCCTATATATTGCTATCACCCTCCAGCCGCATACCCAGCCATCCCCTCCGCCACATAATCCGCTTCCAGCTCCAGTTGGGTATGCTGCATATCAAGTCCGATCAAATAACCTACCTTGGGCAGATCGCAAGCAATATGCTTTATTTCATGTATAAAGGTCCTGTATTGCGTTTCTGTATTTACTTCCGCATTGAGTATCATGTGGTAATTACCTCGTCTGCTAACATACACAAAACCAAGGACATGTGAAGGTAATTCAAAACTCAGAGTCGTTTTAACATCATATGCATTCATTACATCGGTAAATGGAATAGTGCCATCAAGTAGGGATTTCAGCAATGATTTCTCCAACAAATCTACATTCATTACTATATATGTACCTCCGTATACTTTAACCGCTATACGGTTAAATCCGCTTTAATCCTATTCGTTCTCTAATCCTATTTATCTTCTTTGTCTTCCTCGTCTTCAATAGCCTTAATCACTCTGATAATCTGCTTGATATCCTTTGGTGACATATTTCGGGTTTGCTTGAACAATAGCTGCAGATCTTCCCGTTCCCGAAGGGTATTCCAAAACTCCAGTAGTTCAGGATCGCCCTCTAAAACATTCGCTACATTACTTGCAGAGCTTGTGCCTGGCGATGATATCTTCCCCGGTGATGTTTCTGATGCAGATGTTACATATGGAGGGGCATCAGATGGTAATCTGAAGTTGCTTCTACCCAGCAGATAGTCTACAGATACGTTAAAATATTCTGCCAGCCACATCAGCTTGTCTGCATCAGGTGTACTGTCTCCGGTTTCATACTTCCCGTAAGTGCTCCTATCAACGCCCAGGAGTTTGGCAACTTCATTTTGGGTTACGCCTTTTTCTTTCCTAAGTTCTTTTAACTTTTCGCTCAACAATTTAATCCCTCCTTTCGACAGCCGATTTCAATCAACACCATCATTATATGTGAAAATAATTCACATTGCAATAGGAAGTTTAACAGTTTCTACAAAATAAATAATGTGAATTTATTTCGCATTTTCTGTTGATAGGTGAAGCAACTTCACATATAATAAATACACAAGTGAAGATGCTTCACAAATCTAATGTGAGGGGAGACTGAATATGAGGGAGAACATACTTAAGAAAATTAGAGAAAAGGAGGGATTAACCCAGCAACAGCTTGCAGATTACATCGGGAAGGACAGGAGTCTGATCGCTAAAATTGAGTGCGAAGGAGCTTCTCCGTCTGTTGATACTGCAAAAGCTATCGGGAAGGCATTAGGTGTAGATTGGACTATTTTTTTTGCTGACGAATGTGAAAATACTCCACAAAATAAATCCTAGTCTAAAGACAGACCTTACAGCAGAAATAAACAGAGTTAGGTTCGTGTCTGCCATTATTAAATGAATCGATATCTAAGGGGTAGGAAAACCGGGTTGGCAATGGACAACTGGCCCGCATAGCATAGTAGCAGGGGGGATTACCATGATGGAAGGCTTAATTACAGGGAATCTTGTTGAGGAATACAAAATAGGCAACACCAGAATCAAAATTTATGACAGTGCCTATGTAGGTAAAACGAATGAAGACATCGATAAAATCATGAGAAGGATTGCAGAGATAGGGATGAGAGCCAATTATAAGAAAGTGTAGCGCACTTTATATTTACATATCCCCCCAGTGGACAAGCATTAGAAAATGATATTTTCACTATCGAAAACCTACTACACAAGGAAACAGCACACCAGACTATTTTTCAATTACAAGTGATAGGAGAACTACAAATGAACACTATTTTAGCAAAAACAAAGCACATAGAAAGAAATCCAGGAGGAAGTAAACCCTTGCCTTTTTATCCAGATCCAGCTGAAGATGATATCCTCCTGAGGGCTGCCAGTGCAAAAGAAGCTTATCGACTATTGAAATCAGAAACTGTAAGACTCCTTGAGGATGGCTGGGAAGTCATTCGCATATCAAAAAGATCCTATATCGCAGTCCAGGATGGTTGTGAAATTTACCTCCATACCTGCAAGAAAGGCGTATCAGCAAGAGTTTTCCAATACGAAAACCGATGATTTACTCCTATGCTGTTCACGATTTACAGGATCACATAGTAAAGAGGGTAGTGTCAAATGATTTATGAAAGTCAGAGCCAAAAGAGAAAGGCTCAAATAGCACCTTGAAAATTGCAGAAACTTACTATGTTGGTAAAAAAGCCACCCTTGACAGCGCACCAAATCAGTGCTCTGAAAGATTCACCGACGGCAAGGAACTCAGGAACAGATTTTACTTACGCCGTCTAATTCACAGCATTGTAGCACTGATTTGAACTCGCCATCAAGGGCAAGTCAGAACCTTTGGTTCTGATGGCTGACTTCTACCTCAGGCTCAGAATCTAGGAACAGATTTCTTCGGAACGCTGTTGCTCCTGAAGCCGCAAGATAGTTTGCTGTCCAAGGTAAATCAAAAGTTGCCATTTACCCGGCATGTTATCAGCCCCTTCCAGCATCTCTATCTTGTTCAGAACACGATAATTCTTTTGTTTGTGTGGACGGAGGAAATTGTAATAAGCAACCCAAAGCGCAACATTGTAGTTGGCACCATCGAAATTGTCGTAGCTACAGCGTACCCTGTAAGAGGATTTGAAGGTGCGATTCAGACGTTCGACCATCTGTTTGAAAGGTCGGAACTCAGCGGTTACCTCATCGTCGTTGGTAAGTCCGATCACTTGGGTGATATGGAATTTAAAGTCCTCTTTGAACTCAAGGAAAAACTGCTGGGCTGCCAGTGGATAGGCGCTGTAACCGTCAGCAATGAAGCGGAAATTTTCAGGGAGCTTCTTGAGATGACGGAAGGCCATTCGCATGGCAAGGATGCAAGGTCCAACGCCCCGGTTATCAGATACCTGGTAACCGAGAATAGAACGGGATACGGCATCCATGACGAACCAGACATAACCTTTTACGCCCCGTACTTTGATATAGGTCTCATCGGCAATGAAGGTCGTAGATTTAGGATAGTGGTAGTGATCCACAAAAGGCTTGACAAGAAGGGATGCGGTTCTGGCATAGTTAGCAACCTGCTGATGAGAGATTTTGATCCCATACAGGTCATTGAGAGCTTGAGCAGTCTTGCGCAGAGAAAGCTGGAGATTCACGTGCATAGTAAGGCACAGGGACATGATGTGGGAATTGTGCTTGGAAAACTTAAGGGAAGAGGCATTCTTGGGCAGGGAGTCCAAGTCCATACGGAAGAAGTCTACGGTAAATTCCCTGTAGATATAGTGGAGCTTGTACTTGTTCTTCCCATATTTTTCTTCAATATGCTTCTTATCGACCTTTTTAAGGTTTCTTAGATAGAAGGAGCATTTGGTATTAACGCATTTATGGATGCGGAAAAAAGTCCTATTCTTTTTGGCTGCCAGAGAATGACCGCAGTAAGGACATAAAAAGCGTATTGGGGTAGTAACGAGATCGCCGTTAATAAAGGTCTGCCCGCAGACCTTGCACAGGTACTGCCCACCACCACCGTTGTTGTCATACAGGTAATGGTGCGGTGCGCCACAAAGAGGGCAAAAAGTATCTTCGGGGATAGTACGACCATTCCTGCGTTGAACCGGTTTTATGGGCTTGTTGTACTTCCAGGAATAGTACTCCAGGAGAAACTGCCAGTCCTGCTTGATGAAGGTTTTGATGATGGGAAGCTTGTCAGTAGTTAATTTCTGATACTTTGGGGAGTGGGAATCATTAAAGGCCCACTGTTTAAGCGGAATGTATCTGCAAATAAAATTTATCAGCCAGCAATTTTGTTGATAAAGTTGTTGAATGATTCTTAGTAAATAGAGTATTTGTTATCCATAAGCAATGACTCCTTTTTTGGGTTTATGTTTGTGTGATGATAGACATTATACACGAAAAAGGGAGGTCATTGCTTTTTTATTTTGAAAAAGTGGTGTATCCCTTGTAATACAAGGGTGTTAATAAAAAATAGTAGTGCCAAATTTGACACTACGTTCATAATTATGGAGGTAAGTTAATGAAAAGAGATTTTGATGAGTGGTTAAGTAAATTTAAACTCAGCATATCTGGTTACAAGTATTATGTTGACTTTAATAAGGTAGTTGAAAAGGTTAAAACTATAAAAGTGGAACTCAATATTTTAAATTCTCTTATTGGTTCTAAAAACATCGAGGAGGATTTTGAGGCAATTATAAATAAATATCCAGAGACATTAAAATGCATACCTCTACTTCTTGCAGTTCGAGGTTATGAAATATATGCACAGGATGCTGACGGAGCATTCCTGTATAAATTTGACAATATGAACTACTCTGTTGAACAGTACAAGGTTTTTATGCGTGAAACCGGGCTCTTTGATATGATAGCAAACCATTTGGTAAATAATCTCGTTGATTATGCCCTTGGTGTAGAAACGGGCCTAGATTCAAATGGGCGTAAAAATCGTGGTGGTCATCTAATGGAAGATCTAGTGGAGAGTTATTTACAGAAAGCTGGATTAGTAAAAGATGTTACTTATTTCAAGGAAATGTACCTGGCTGATATTGAAAACCGTTGGGACATTGATTTATCTGCTTTATCAGATCAAGGTAGAGCAAGAAAGCGTTTTGACTTTGTGGTAAAAACTGAATCGATGATTTATGTTATTGAAACTAACTTTTATGGTGGCACTGGTGGCGGTTCAAAACTAAATGAGACTGCAAGGAGTTATAAGATGTTAGCTCAAGAAGCTGCTACAGTGGATGGCATAACTTTTGTATGGTTTACAGATGGTACTTCATGGATAAGAGCAAGAAATAACCTAAGAGAAACATTTGATGTTTTGGATACAATCTATAGTATTGATGATATGGAAAATGGTATAATGACAAAATTATTTTTATAAGGTGGATATATGTCAATAAAAAAATAAAAAAATGGGAACCAGATGACTTTGAACTAGAGATGACTACGATGTGGAGTTTTCCAAAACGTGGGAACTGGGCAACTCACGATGCAAAGTGGCGTGGAAATTGGTCACCTTATATTCCGAGGAATATTATCCTCCGATATTCAAGCGAAGGTAATTTGTTGCTTGATCAGTTTGCTGGAGGGGGTACCACACTTGTTGAGGCGAAACTACTAAATAGAAATATTATTGGCATAGATGTCAATGATGTTGCCTTGAATAGGTGCCGTGAGAAAGTTGATTTTGAGCATGATAGCATAGTAGGTAATGTATCCATTCACAAAGGAGATGCGAGGAATCTTGACTTTATTTCGGATGAAAGTATTGACCTAATTTGCACTCATCCTCCTTATGCAAATATAATTAAATACAGTGAAGGTATGGATATCCCAAGTGATTTATCTAATTATGGAGTAAAACAATTTCTTGTAGAAATGAAGAATGTTGCTTCTGAGAGCTATCGTGTTCTTAAGAAAGGAAAATTTTGTGCTATACTAATGGGAGATACTAGGCAAAAAGGGCATATCGTCCCAATGGGCTTTGAAGTTATGAAAATATTCGAAACTGTCGGATTTAAAACAAAAGAAATAATCATTAAAGAGCAACACAACTGCAAAGCAACAGGATTCTGGAAAACCAACAGTGTAAAATATAACTTCCTCCTTATAGCCCATGAATATTTATTTATCTTCAGGAAAACATGATAAAAAAGCCATTCCTTTATACGAATGGCTTTTTACTCTGTATATATAATTTACATCTAATCATCATCCTTTTTTTGCCCTTTCGAACGGCAATCACGGCACCAAGACTGTGGAATTATTTTGTTAAATATCCCCATATTTCTAAAGCCAAAATTCGCGATAATTTCAGCTTTTCCATGAGCCACTTTACCACAGTTGGGACATTCAGCGTATTCTCCATATGGCATAATACTTATCTCCTTTCATAAGCAATAATTTAAACACCTATGCAAGTCCTTCTTTTTGTAAAGCTAAATAGAGCATAGCTCGACCTGAATAGTTCCAGTATGCACAATCTTGCTCCATAAAAAGCCATTTGATAGCTAGTAAAATAATTTCAATAGGATGTTCCTGTCCGTCATAGTCATTGAATACTGGCCCCATAGGAGTGGAAAAATCCACATTGCGACAGTGATATATCTCTGTAATGGCTTCTACTATACATTTATAATTCTCTGCAAAATTAGATTTACAATTTTTAAGAGCATCAAATATATCTTGATGGCTTGGATTTGAATACCTTCTATTTTTTTTGAACCATAAGCCCCTTGTATTAACCGTAAAATCAAATCCCTTATTCAATTGAGTAGGTCTCTTTAAATATATACCATACTGTTGAAAGTATTCCACATTATACTGATAACGTGATGCAAGCGGTCCTATACCTGTTCCTGGCTCCTCATTAAGCATGGTGCTTATTAATGTTCTACGCATCGTTCGACGGTCACTTATTGGCAATTGGAAATTAATTTCATGAAAACTCATTTTGCTTCCTCCATAAACATTTTATAAGCCTCAATGCCTAAGGCCTTAGAAATTTTTTCTACATTATCTAAAGCTATACTCCGTTGAAATCTTTCAATATCACTGATATATGTTCTATGTAGACCACACATTTCTGCAAATTTTTCTTGTGAAACTCCAAGTTGTGTCCTATACTTTTTTAAATTAGTACCAAACACCTTAATGAGATCCATAATATCCCCCCTCGTCTTATAAAAAATTCTATTGAGCATATGACAATAAGTCTACAGACAATAAGTGTAACATTACGAATTATATGATTGCATAAGAATAAAACCTAATCGTAGTTATTAAGTCAATACTAATTCTTCTAGAGCACGTATAGTTTTATTAAATTAATTAATCTATACGTAATAATATATACATATATCCAATTAGATATATACAAACATATGTTCCCGTGTTATAATCTTCATAGAAACCAAAATATTCCTAAAGGAGGTGAACAAGATGGTCCTTGAAAGCAGAGAATTCCCTAGTGCCCTGCAATTGGTATATGACATGGGAACCGACGGTGATGGCAAAAAGATCACCCGAAGACGCTCTTATTCCAATGTCAAACCCGATGCTGTTGACCAGGATCTGTATGACGTAGCGATTACTCTTATTGGATTGCAGACTAACGTCGCAAACCAGATTCTCGTTAACGAAAAGACCGAACTTGTAAATGTCTAAGTTAGGCAACTAACCGCCAAATAATTGAAGAAAGGAGGAATTCACTTGAATCAAAGCCTAGTACTTGTATTCCTTGATGCTGATGGCAAAGAGCGTCAAATTAGGGTTGATGATCCCAAAATCGATTTGACTCCAACTGAGGTTGAAGAGGCAATGAACACCATCGTTGCTAAGAATATCTTTGGAGGC